>CAZUCH010000006.1:0-22071 GCA_964619045.1 uncultured Planctomycetales bacterium
GAACACGCGCGAGCAGACCGTACGTGGACACCCGAGCGCTGCGCCGGGTGTCCAGCCCAATACCGGTCTGGCCGTCGGTTCGGGCGGGATTGCCGAAAGCCACGAGAAGGACAACACGCGCACCGAACTGCAGCCCGGCCTGTCCACCAAGACCGAAGCCACACCCGCCGGTGGCATCCAGAAAGTCACCGCGGCCATCAGCCTATCATACAGCTATCTCGAAAACGTCTTTCGCCGGACAAACCCCGACGTCGAGGCCCCCAGCGACGAGCAGATAGAGATCATCTTCCAACGCGAACAGCGTCGCTTGCTCGCACAGGTCGTCCAACTGGTTAGGCCGCAGGTCGAGGAAAACGTCTCGATCTCGCGCTACTACGACACTGCCGGTGAGCCGGCGACGGCCGCGGCGGGAGGCTCGCTGGACGATGCCATCGGTCTTCTCACGGAATACGGCCCCCAATCGGGGTTGGGCCTGCTCGCACTGCTATCGCTGGGAATGATGCTGAGAATGGCCAAACGCCGGGACGACGGCGAGTCCTTCGGGCTCGACCTGGGATTGCCCAAGGACGTCATCGAAGCGGCCCAGCAAGCAGCCGAAGACGTGTCGACGGTTGCGGCTACGCGGCGCCGGACCGGCGCATCGGCGGCCGGCGGCGCGGTCGGCTCGAGCGGGGGGCCAGGGTCGTCAACCGCTTCCGGCATCGTAGTGGAGCAAGCCGCCGCAACCGAGGGAGTGCTGGTGGCTCGCGAGGTCAGCGCCTCCGCCGTCCAGACCCGCAAGATGCTCGACCAAGTCACGGAGATGGTCGACGAAGACCCCGAGTCCGTGTCGACGCTGGTCGAACAGTGGATTCAACGCAACGAACAGTAACACGACGAGGCGCACAAGATCATGGCACGCGGTGGTTACAAATCAGAATTGAAGAGCGTCGATGACCTCAGCGGGCCGGGCAAGGCCGCGGTCTTGCTCGTGGCGCTGCGACAGGACGCGGCCGCGCAAGTCATGCGTGGGCTCGACGGCGAGCGTGTCGAGGAAATCTCACGCGAGATTGCGTCCATCGAAGCCATCGCGCCCGACGTGCGAGATACGGTCATCCGTGAGTTCTACAACCTGCTCATGGCGCGCCAGTACGCCGATTCGGGCGGAATGTCGTGGGCCCGGGCGTTGCTGCAAAAGACGCTACCGCCCGAAGAGGCCCGGCGAGTGATGGCGGTCATTGAACACCAGGTTCACCAGCAACCGTTCAGCTTCTTGCAGAAGACGGAAAAGGACAACCTGGTCACGTTCCTGCAAGAGGAACACCCGCAGACGATTGCGCTGGTGTTGTCGCACTTGCCCTCCAGCATGGCCACCGACATCTTGTCCTCGCTGAGCACCGAGCGACAAATCGAGGTCATATCGCGAATCGCCAACATGGATCAGACCAGCCCGGACGTGATCAAGGAGGTGGAGCGCGGCTTGGAGAAGCGGCTCGCGGGCCTCGTGTCCGAACGCTTCGAACGCGTCGGCGGCGTACCGGCGGTGGCCGAGATCCTGAACATGTCCGGACGCGCCACCGAAAAGGCGATTCTGGAAGGCTTGGAAGAGGACGACCCACAGCTCGTCGAGGAGATTCGCCGCCTGATGTTCGTCTTCGAGGACGTCATCCGCGTGGACGACAAGGGCATTCAGTCGATGCTCAAGGAGATCGAGAACGACGCGCTGGCACTGGCGCTCAAGACCGCCAGCGAGGAGCTCCAGGAGAAGATCTTCTCGAACATGTCCGAGCGTGCAACGCAGCTCATCCGCGAGGAGATGGAGTTCATGGGCCCCGTACGAGTCTCCGACGTCGAGGCCGCACAGCAGACCATTGTGGACGTTGTCCGGCGCCTCGAGGACGCCGGCGAGGTCATCATCGCCGGCCGCGGCGGCGAGGGAGATCTTATTGTCTAGCCCGGCCCCTGTGGACACACCCTAATGAGCAGCGTCATTCGTCGAGAGGATGTGCCCCGCGCACCGACCTTCTCGTTCCAGGACTTGGAACGTCTGGCCGCTGATATCCTCGAACAGGCCCACGCTCAGGCCCGGACAATCATCAGCGCTGCCCACCAGCAGTCACAATCCGTGGCCGAGCGGCACAAGAACGAAGGCCGCAAGGTTGGTCTGGCCGCTGGGCGCAAGGCGGGGCTCGAGGAGATTCGCCGCGAGGCCCGGGCCGCAACCATGCAAGCGGCCCAGGCCGATCTCGACCACCTTAAACGCGCCTTGGCCTCCGGGCTGGACGAATACGAGCAGGGCAAACGCAGCCTCTTGGCCGCCGCCGAGTCCGGCCTGATCGAACTGGCCCTCGCCATTGCCCAGCGTGTGTGCAAGATCATGGTCAACGACTCCTGTGAACCGGCCCGCGCCAATGCCCGCGCACTGCTTGAACTGGTCAAACACCACGGCGACATCCAGTTGCTCGTCAACCCGGCCGACCATGAGCTGCTCCAGGACGTGGCCGCGGATTTCGTGCAGAGCATCGGCGGGCTCCAACACGCCAGCATCACTCCCGATGCCGGCGTGGATCGCGGCGGATGCGTGCTGCGTTCGAGCGACGGCGAAATCGACGCCTCGATCGCCGGACAACTGGAGCGCATCGCCGCCACCCTCGGCGTATCGGCGAGCCCCGCGGAGGGCGCGCCCGAGGAGGCCGCGCCATGACCGGGTCCGAACTCGAACCCGCGCCGCCACACGCACCGTCGAGCATCTTCTCGTCCGTAGCCGGCGAAGTACGCGGCCTGATCAGCGAGCGTATCGAGGGCCGCGTGTGTTCGGTACGCGGGCTGACCGCCGGCGTGGCTGGTTTGCCCATTCCAATCGGAGCGCGTTGTGTGGTCCACACGCGGCGCAGCGGGCCGGTGGAAGCCGAAGTCGTCGCGCTGCACGAAGGCCAGACGGTGCTGTCGGTATTCGGAGAGGCGACAGGTATCGCGCCTGATGACCGCGTACTGTGCATCTCCGGGCCGCCGCGCGCCCCGGTCGGCTTCGACCTGCTGGGACGCGTGGTCGACGCCCGCGGGCGCCCGCTGGATGGGCGCCCCGCACCCCGTTTGAACGTACGGTACCCGCTGTACAACTCCGCCCCCCCGGCGATGCAGCGCCGCCCCATTGACGAGCCCTTGGGGCTCGGGATCCGCTCGGTGGACGGTCTGCTGACCGCCGGTCGCGGCCAGCGGCTGGGGATTTTTGCCGGCACCGGCGTCGGCAAGAGCGTGCTCCTGGGCATGATCTGTCGCAACACGCAGGCCACCGTGAACGTGGTAGTGCTGGTGGGTGAGCGTGGGCGCGAAGTCGGCGACTTCGTCAAGCGACAGCTGGGCCCCGAGGGACTGGCCCGCAGCGTGGTCGTCGTGTGTACGTCCGACGAAGCTCCGGCTCTGCGCGTACGCGCCTGCCTGCATGCCACCGCGCTGGCCGAGTACTTCCGCGACCAGGGCCTGGACGTGCTGCTCCTGATGGACTCCTTAACGCGCATGGCGATGGCCCAGCGGCAGATCGGGCTGGCCGCCGGCGAGCCCCCCACCGCCAAGGGCTATCCCCCCAGCGTATTCGCCCTCCTGCCACGCATACTCGAGCGCGCCGGCCGAACACAGACCGGCAGCATCACCGGCATCTACACCGTGCTGGTCGAGGGCGACGACATCGACGAGCCCCTGGCCGACGCGGTACGCGGCATACTGGACGGGCACATCTGGCTGGCGCGCGGACTGGCCAATCGCGGCCACTACCCGGCCATCGACGTGCTCAACAGCATCAGCCGCGTGGCCCCCGATGTCACCAGCCCCGAGCAGAGCCGCGCTGTGACCGCCGTCCGGCGCGTGCTGGCAACCTGGAACGACATCGAGGACCTCGTCAGCATCGGGGCCTACGTCCCGGGAGCCAATCCCGACTACGACGTCGCCTTCCGAACGCGCGATGTGGTCAACGCGTTTATGGTCCAGGATCAGACAGCCTCGTGCACACTGGCCCAGGCCACCGACGATCTATGTCAACTTGGCGACCTGATCGAGAAGACTCGGCAGGCCGTCACCGATTCACCCGCCGCCGCCCGATCAGGACCGGCACCGGCCTAGAGGAGTAGCGAGTGGCCCGACGTTTTCGATTTCGGCTGGACGCGCTGCTGAACGTGCGGCGACTCCACGAGCGCGAGGCCCAGCGCAATGTTGCCGCCCACCGCGCGGCAATTGCGCGACTCGACGTACTCGACCGGCAAACGGTCACCAGCATCACACAACAGCAGGAAACTCTGTTGAACGGGCAACGCCAAGGTCGGCTCGACCCACTCGCGCTGCAACGCGGGCAGGCCTGGATCGCCTACTTGCGGCGAACCATAGCCACTCGCGGGCCACAGCGAACGGAATTGCAGCAACACTTGGGCGAGTCGCTGGGCCATCTGCGGGAAGCCCGCACCCGGACTCGCACCATAGAGAAACTCCGCGAGCGACGTTGGGGCGAATACACCCACAACCGCAACCGGACGGAACAGGCCGACTCGGATGAGTTGGCACAACAGTTGCTTGGGTACTCAGAGATCTGAATCACCGTACGCGGTTCGGCAACATGGAAGAGCTGCGGGCTTCAGCCCGCGCGGCCCCACGTTCGGCGGACCGTCACAAGATCGCGTACGGTAGCCTGGATAGCTGCGCACGAGCACGCGGCCGCCTGAGCGACGCTTCAGGATAGGTGACAAGGTGTTCAAGAAGATATTCAACGCCGTGGCTGCTCTCTCGCTGGCGATTGTGCTGGCCGGAGGCGGTCTGGCCGGATACATGTACGGGACCGGACGTCTCGATGCGGAGCGTATTGACACAATTGCCGCGGCACTTCGAGGCGAGTTCGACGCCGGCCAGGAGCAGGTTGAAGAAACGCCCCCCGCTGAAGAGACGCCCGCGGAGCCAACAGCACGTTCGGCCGATGAAGTCGCCAACCTGCGCCGCCAGGAACACCTGGAGAGTCTGCGGCTCGAACGCGCCGCGCGTGACGTCGCCGCCCAGCGGCAACTCCTCGACCAGGCCTTGCAGCACGTCGTCCACGAACAGGAGTTGCTCACGGATGACCGACAACGTTTCGCCGCCGCTCGCAGCAGGACGTTCGACGTTGCCGAGGATCTGGGCTTTCAGAAAGAGCTAGAGATCGTCACCACTCTCCCGCCCAAGCAGGCCAAGGAACACATATTGCGGGTTTGGAAGAGCCAACCCGCCGATGCGGTCCGCCTGCTCGTGGAGATGGATGCCAGCCGCACACGCCGCATCTTCGAGCAGTTCAAGAGCGAGGATGAGTTGGTGATTCAGACGGAACTGCTGGAGCGGATCCGCACCCGAGGGATGGAAGGCAACGCCGGCTAGTCACGGAGGATCACGGCGCCGCCGCACTACGAGTGCCGCGATGCAATTAAGCACGGTTTCTCCGACTGGCCCTAGCCGGTCGCCCGACAAGCAGCGCCAAGTCGTGCTGCCCGACATTCTCGCCATCTTCGGCGGCAGTCTTGATCCGCAAACCGGACACGGGCGCCGAGTGGCCGCCAACGAACGCCGCCAGGAGCGCCACGACGCAGCGCAGGAGCATGCGGCCCACGGTGCCGCCACCCACGAGCAGCGCCGCGATGATCTCCAACAAGCCGAGCGTAAAATGGGCCCCGGAAGCCGGGCTCGACAACGTCACTTGGAGCAGCGACCGCAGCAGCGGGCAACGGCCGAACAGACGGGTTTTCGGCGAGCACTCAACGACGCCACTGCTCGCAAATCAAGCGAACCCGCCGTCCAACCAACTACAACGCCTGCCACCAAGGAAGCCCAGACACAGACTAAGGGCCAGGCCGGCGCCACTGGCGACAAGCCTGCCGCCCAGGCCAGTTCTCCACTCAACACACGCCACGGCGCCCCCCAGACTACAGCGACCAGTGGCAGTACTGCGCCGCTAACCCCGGCAGGCGACCCACGGCAGGCCCAGACGCTTTCGCCTGCGTCGCGCGCCACGCCCGCCGGACGAGCGGCGCCGGCAATCACGGCAACGTCAGCCGGCGCACGGCCATCCACCGGCCAATTCGGCAATCCCACCGACACTCGATCCACCAGCGGCACTGCCAAAGCAAAGGCCTCCGGCCTCGACAAGGCTCCCGCGCAGACACGCAATTCCGACACGAATGTAGCGCGAATGATGCGCCTCATTCACACACGCATGGGCAAGAACCGCTCCGTCGCGACCATGCGCCTCGACCCGCCAGAACTAGGTACGATCCGCGTGCACATGGACTTACGCAACGACCAACTCTTCTTGCGCGTCGACACCGAAACATCCGCGGCACGGCGATTGCTTGCAGAACAACTCGACACACTGCGGCACAACCTCGAAGCGTCCGGGATCCAACTTGAACGCGTCGAGCTGCGGAGTCCGGCGAGCAGCACACAGACGCCGGACTCCGGCACGCCGTACGACACCGGCACCGAGGCCGACAACCGAGATGGGTCGGCCGACGCCGGGGCCGCTGGAAGCGGCGAGTATGAGGAACCGGAGTCCTCAACACCGGATGCGGCCACGATCGACCGTGAGCCAACCCAGGAACCGGCGACGGAGTCGCTGGTAAACGTGCTGGCGTAGAGCGGCTAGGAGTGCCATCTACGCAGACCAGTCCCGGCCACGCGGCCGCGGATCTACCCAAGGCGTTTGCCATGCAGACCTACGGAGTCGGTAACAACGCGGCCGCTACCCAGCCAAGCACTGAACGCGGCACCAGAGCCCTCCAGAGCGAGGACTTCTTCAAGCTCCTGGTCGCGGAGCTGGAGCAGCAGGATCCGCTCGAGCCAAACGACACCAGCGACATGGTCGCTCAGGTCTCGCAGATCCGCAGCATTGAGCTTTCCCAGCAATTGACCGACGCCCTCTCGACGATGAGCAACCAGCAACAGCTCGCCGGCGTCAGCGACATGCTTGGCAAGTACGTCTCCGCCTCACTCCAAGACCAAGAGGGAATGGAGTACGAAGTGGCGGGCGTGGTCACCGGCGTACGCTTCGACTCCGGCGGCGCCGCCGCGCTGGAACTCGACACGGGCGAGGTAATCCCCGCATCCGCCGTGACGCACATCGCCGCCGTCAACGCCGCGGAACAGAGCCTCCCGGCCAGCGATAAGTCGGATGAGAAGTCCGAACAGGCCGCCAAGTCCATCGCCGGCGAGTCGGCCCCGGCACCGTGGTGGACACTCAACGGCCTGCTCGGCCTGTAGACCCGCTCCGTCAGCGGCGACTTGATCCGTACTCGCACTCTTGCCCGAGGGTTAATCATGGGTTTGTCCACGGCCATGCAAACCGGCCTGAGCGGTCTCAACGTCAATCAGACGCGAATCGAGACCACCGGCCACAACATCGCCAACGTGAACACCACCGCCTACAAAGGCTCACGCACTCTCTTCCAAACCCAGTTCGCCCGCACACTCTCGATGGGCACGCAGCCCAGTGCCGACAGCGGAGGCACCAACCCCATGCAAGTCGGGCTGGGCGCCGTCGTCGGCTCGACCCAACGCACATTCAATGGCGGGGCGCTCGAAACCACCGGCATTGCCGGCGACCTCGCGGTGGAAGGCGCCGGGTACTTCGCGGTCGACGATCCCAGCGGACGACGCTTCTACACCCGCGACGGATCGTTCTCCCTCAACAGCGACCACCAACTCGTGTCGATGGATGGGTACAAGGTCCAGGGCTACGGAGTCGACGGCAACTTCGCCGTCAATCCCGGCACATTGCAGGGGCTGACAATCCCGGTCGGCGAGCTCAGCATCGCCAACACCACCAGCAACGTCATCATGGACGGCGACCTCAGCGCCGCCGCAACAGCCGCAACAGCCGGCTCGCAACATTCGTCGCAAGCGTTTGTCGACGGTGGCGGGAATGCCGCCGCCGCCGCGACCAGACTGTCGGACCTGCGCTCCGCCGCCGCCAGCGGCACAGTGCTCTTTGCCGACGGTGATGTCATCACAGTCTCCGGTATTACCAAGGGCGGACGGTCGGTGACCACCCAGCAATTCACCGTCGGCACCACCGGCAGCACGCTGGACGACCTGGCAACCTGGCTAGAGAACTCGCTGGGTATCCAGGATGTGGACGGCGTCCCCGGCGACCCCGGCGTCGTCATCGAGAACGGAGCGCTCGTCATCCGGGCCAACGCCGGTCAGCCCAACACGTTCGCCATCGACAACAGCCAGTTGGTCAGCAGCAACGCCGGTAGCCCACTGCCGTTCACCTTCGCGCAAGACTCCGCCTCAACCGGCACCGGCGTCTACACGTCGTTCACGGTCTACGATTCCCTCGGCAACCCCGTGAATGTCAACGCCACCTTCACACTCGAGGGCACACCCGACACCGGCCCCGTGTGGCGCTACTACCTCGAATCGCCCGACTCCGGCGCCAGCTCGCGCGTCCTCGGCACCGGCACGGCGACTTTCAACACCAACGGGGCCTTCGTAAGCGCTACTGGTAATCAGTTCTCGATCGACCGCACGGGCACCGGCGCAGCCAGCCCGCTGTCCTTCACGATGGACATGGCCAGTCTGAACGGCCTTTCAACCCAGACCTCGACGGTAATAATGGCCGACCAGGACGGCTTCCCGCCTGGGATCCTCAGCGGCTTTGGCGTCGAGACCGACGGACGCGTCCAGGGCGTGTTCAGCAACGGCATGGAACGCACCTTGGGCCAACTCGCCCTGGCGACTTTCCGCAACGAAGCCGGGTTGGTTGCCGAGACCGACAACCTGTACACCATCGGCCCCAACTCGGGGGCGGCCGCCATCACGACACCCGGCACCCTGGCCGCCGGCACGGTCCGCAGCGGTGCCCTCGAGATGTCCAACGTGGATCTGTCGCGGGAGTTCATCCAGCTTATTACTTCCAGCACCGGCTTCCAGGCCAACAGCCGCGTAATCACCGTCGCGAGCGACCTGCTCGACAACCTGCTCATGGCGCTCAGATAACAGGCCGCCAATCGACCGAGGCCCATCGATGATCCAGCTCACACGACTCAACGGCCGACCGTTCGTGCTCAACGCCGAGCACATCAAGAGCATCGAGGAGACCCCCGACACCATGATCCTGCTGGTCAACGGCGATCAGTTCGTCGTTCTGGAGCCGATGGACGAAGTGGTCCGTCGAGCAATTGCGTTCTGCCGATCAGTGCGCGTGTTCGTCCCAGGCTGATTTAGAAAAGGTTGCGCTTGTGCGCACTTTGTGCCCAGGGAAACGCAAACGTCTGATAAGACGTGCCGTCGCGACCTGATGCCTGGGCTCCGGTGAACCCCAGGCCGCGCAACGTCGATAACGGAGGATGAAGCAACAGTATTGATCGACGCCGACTACGGAAGGACGACATGGCAGACAAACGAGTAGCCGACAGCACCGACGAGGAGCCCAAGAAGAAGAAGAAGCTCCCCAAGACCATGATCATCGTGCTGGCCGTAACCGCGATCGAAGCCGTCGTGTTCTTCGTCGTCTTCAAAATGGTCGGCGGGGGACCGGAAGCAGCCCACGGCGAAGACAGCCACGTGATAGAGGGCGCGGCCGCGTCACAGCCGGTCGGGACGACCGAAATCGAATTGGTCAAGAGCTTCAAGGTTCCCAACGACAAGAGCGGGCGCATGTTCATCTATGACATGGACGTCAGCATCGTTGTGGCGGCCGATGACGCCAAGTTGGCACAGGAATTCGTAGACACCCGCACCGCTGACATAGCTGATCGCTTGGCGCGCATCGTGCGCAGCGCGCACCACCAGATGCTCTGGGAAGACGACCTGCGCGCTCTGCGACAACAACTGCGCGCCGGGCTCGCGGAGATAGCCAACGACGACGACCTCGTAAGAAGAATCCTAATTCCGCGCTTCGTGCCGATGCGCTCCGACTAGGCGCTACCGAGGCGGCAAACGAACACGGGGAACACAGCCCGACAAGGATGTTGAGCGGCCATGGCAGATGAACCGAAAACACCCGACAACGACGAAGAGCCCACCGAAGGCGTCTCGGCCGGCGGCGAGATGGACCAAGCCGAGCAGCCGGCTGAAAGCGCCCCGGCCAGTGGCAACGTCGATCAAGCCGAGCTAGACGCCATGATGGCGCAGATGAACAGCGGCAATGAGGACGAAAGTCCAACGGCAAGCAGCGAACAAGCCGCGCCCGAGCAGCCCGCCGAGAATGCCCCGGCTAGCGGCAACATAGACCAAGCCGAACTCGACGCCATGATGGCGCAGATGGGCAACGACGAGAAGGACGAGAGTCCGGCCGCCAACACTGGCCCGTCAGAGACCCAGCCGGGACCGGCCGGCGCCACGAATGCACTCGACCAATCCGAGCTGGACGCACTCACATCGCAGCTCGGCGGCCAGACCGACTCGGCACCCGCCACTCCCGCTCCGGCCGCGTCCGGCAACAGTATGGACCAAGCCGAGCTGGACGCGCTGGTCAACGAACTCTCGACCGACTCAGATCAGCCCGAGTCCGAGGAAGACAGCCTGCAGGCCGAGATGGCCGCCATAATCGCCGCCGAGGCCGCCGGTAACCAACCAGCGGACGCGACCGAACCGAACACCAGTGGGCCGGTCGTTATCGGTGAGACTCCGGTCAAGATCTCGGCGGCGGACGCTGCCCAATACGCGGCTCCTGAATTGGCCGGCGCGGCGTCCGCGGGCTTCGCCAGCATCAACCTGCTCGACGACGTGCAGCTCGACGTCAAGATCGAGTTGGGCCGCACCGACATGTACATTGAGGATGTCCTCCGACTGGGGACCGGTTCCGTCGTCGAACTGGACAAGCTAGCCGGCGACCCGGTCGACATTTTCGTCAATGAGCGCCTCGTCGCCCGCGGCGAAGTACTGGTACTCAACGACAACTTCTGCGTCCGGATCAACAGCATCCACAGCCCAGTGCCGGAACACGAAGAAGGCTAGGTCGCCAAGAGGACTTCAAAGTGCCAAGGATGGCCGCGCTCATAACGCTGGGAATCATCGCGCTGGCCGCGGCCCGCGCCGACCAACCCACCACCAACCCGACCAGCGGGCCAGCGACCGCACGACCGGCGCCGCTCCTGCCCGACGATCCCTGGTCGTCAACCGAGATCGCCGCTCCCGAGATGAACGCGCGCCCGTTGCCACGCGGCTCGGCCGAAGCCCGCCCGGGAGACTCCCCCGTGCCACGAACTCCCGCGACCAACCCCTGGATTCGCACAACCGGATCGCTGCTGGCAGTGATGGCCCTCATCGGACTACTGGCCTGGGGCTACCGCGTGGTTGCCGGCAACGGCCGCCTCAATATGCTTGCTCGCGGCCGCAACCCTGGGCTGATCGAGGTCGTCGGCCGCACAACCCTCTCGCCGCGCCAGTCATTGTGCCTGGTACGCGTCGGACCGCGGCTGATCCTGCTGGGAGTGACGAACGACTCGGTCAACGCCCTGGACGTTGTCCAGGACGGCGCGCTGGTGGCCCAGCTCATGGGCCAGGCGGCCGGCGCCCGCACCGATAGCAACACAGCCGAATTCTCCCGCTGCCTCGAACGCGAGGCCCAGAGCTATCAGCCCGATGCCAGCACGCCCGAGGAATCGGTAGCTCCCGAAGAGGACCGTATCCTAGGCATCAAAGCCAAGTTGGCCGATACGATCGCACGCCTGCGGTCCACGGCGACGACAACGTAAAGCGGCGGAGGCCGCGGCGGGCGCAGGATGCGCCCCGCAACGCCAAGGAGTGGCACATGAGTCCAACCGCAAGACAACACCGGCGATTCGGCCGACGCACGGCCGGATTGGTGTTGCTCGCGATGTTGGTACTCGGGGCAGGGTCGGGGCCGACCCAAGCTCAGGAAATGGGACCGCCGGCGGTGGGCGAAGGCGGTTCCGATCCGGTCTACATTCCCGATCTGAGCCACTGGCTGCCGAAAGCCGGCAACCGCGAGTCGCTAAGCAACTCGCTGCAAATCGTCGTCCTGCTGACGATGCTGACCGTGCTTCCAAGCATTCTGCTGATGATGACGTGCTTCATACGCATGCTCGTCGTGCTGGTCTTACTGCGCCAGGCACTGGGAGCCCAGCAACTGCCGCCGTCGCAGGTTCTGGTCGGGTTGGCGTTGTTCATGACGATTCTGGTGATGGCCCCAACGTGGGAGCGTATCAACTCGCGCGCCGTGCAACCCTACCTAGACGAGGAACTGGGGCAACTGGACGCGATCGCAAACGCCGGCGAGGAGCTGCGCGAGTTCATGTTCACCCAGATCAAGTCCGCCGGTAATGAAGATGACGTCTACATGATGTATGAGTACGCCGCCAAACGGTCCGTGGCGGCCGAGGAGACGCTGGATGAGCGCGATGTACCGATGACGGCCCTGGTGCCGGCGTTCATCCTGAGCGAGCTCAAGGTGGCCTTCATCATCGGGTTTCGAGTGTACTTACCATTCCTGGTCATAGACATGGTAATCGCCACCGTGTTGGTCTCGATGGGCATGATGATGCTGCCGCCAATCCTGATCTCATTGCCGTTCAAGCTGCTGCTGTTCGTATTGGCGGACGGCTGGCATCTGGTGGCGGGCGCCTTGATGGCCAGCGTGAGCTAGCGCGGGAGTGTTGTGATGGAACTTTCGATGGCTATCGATCTGGGGCGCGAGGCGCTGCTGACGGCGCTGATCGTCGCCGGTCCCATATTGGTGATCGGTCTGCTCGTCGGCCTGACCGTCAGCCTGGTCCAGACCATCACCCAGATTCAAGACCAGACTCTCAGCATTGTACCGAAGATCGTGGCCATGGTAGGCGCCATGATTTTCTTCGTACCCTGGCTGGCGCAGCGCCTGCTCGAGTACACCCAGAATATGTTCGCCCTGCAATGAGCCCGTCGAGGCACCTGGATGCGGAGGTTCGGCGACCGATGCCGTTTGAGTTGCTAGCCCAATATATGAAGCTGCCCGTCTTCGCGCTGGTCGCGGCGCGTCTGGGCGGCTTGCTGATGTTCCAGCCGGTGCTGGGTGCGATGGCCGTGCCCGCCCGACTGCGCGTCATGCTGGTGTTGGGCCTGGCGGCGCTGATCACCCCCTGCGTGAGCCTGCCGGCCAACTTGCCTCCCACGCCGCTGGGCGTAGCTCTGGCCATGGGCCTGGAAGTGCTCCTGGGGGCTCTGATCGGACTGGTGACCATCGTGTGCTTCCTGGGCCTGCAGTGGGGCGGAATGCTGGTGGCGCAGGAGTCCGGGCTGGCCTTCGGACAAGTCGCCGACCCAACCACGAACCAGCGCGAGACGCTCCTGGGTGTGTTCTATCTTCAAGTAGCCGTGCTGGTCTTCCTGATCGTTGGCGGCCACCGGGCTCTGATCGCCGCCTGCCTCGACACATTCGAGACGATCCCACTGCTGGGTCACAATCCGGCCGCCGCACTGGGAGCCGACCTGATAGTCCGGGCCCTCTCACTGAGTACTCAGTTAGCTTTGCGCGTCGCCGCTCCGGCCATGATCGCGCTGTTTCTCGTGAATCTGGCCATGGGGTTCGTCTCGCGCACAATGCCACAATTCAACATCCTGGCGGTCGGCTTCTCCATCAAGGGAATGATCGCCTTTCTGCTGATGGCCGTGTCACTGCCATCGGCGATGGACGTTCTTATCAGCGCGCTCGAGCAGGTCACCCTGTGGCTGCGTACGCTGGTCGGACCATAGCCACAAGGTAACGCCATGGCCGCCGACGACGCCGGCGAAAAAACCGAAGACCCGACGCCGCGACGCCGCGAGGAGGCCCGCGAGGAGGGGCAGATCGCACGCAGCACCGACCTCACCGCCGCCGTGGCGCTGCTGGCCGGCCTGCTGCTGCTGAAGACGTTCGGGGCCGACATGCTCACGGGCATGTTGACACTGACCCAGGCCCTGGGACACCCGCCGGGCATCACCACCGCCGACCTCGCACCTTGGATGGCGACCGTCGTGTGGACCACCGCCAAGATGCTCGGGCCTTTTCTAGCGCTGCTCGTCGTTATCACGATCGCCGTGCTACTGGCCCAATCGGGAATCCTGCTGACCTGGAAGAAACTCACGCCCAAGCCCGACCGCATCAGCCCCATCAAGGGCGTCAAGCGACTGTTCTCGCCCGAGGCCGTGGCCCGGATGTTGCTGGGGCTATCCAAGGTCGGCATCATCGCCGCGGTCGCCTACATGACCATAACCGGGAGAATCTCCACTGTTCTGACCGCCGGCACACTACACACGACCGGCATCTTCGATCTGAGCTGCGATCTGCTGTTCGACCTCGCGCTGCGCATGGGCCTCATACTGCTGCTGCTGGGCATCGTGGATTACATCTTTCAGCGCCGGCGCCTTGAGAAGCAGCTCCGCATGTCCAAACAGGAGGTGCGTGACGAACTCAAGAAGATGGAGGGCGATCCGCTCATCAAACAGCGCCGCCGTCAGTTGCAAGCCCGGCTGGCCATGCAACGCATCGGCACCGACGTGCCCCGGGCCGACGTGGTCGTCACCAACCCGACCGAGTACGCCGTCGCCATCAAGTACGACGAGGCCCACATGAGCGCCCCGCGCGTGATCGCCAAGGGCCGCGACCTTCTGGCGGCACGCATTCGGCAGGTGGCTCAACTGCACGGCATCACGATCGTACAACGCCCGCCGCTGGCCAGAGCGCTCTACGCGGGCGTGGATGTCGGACAGGAAGTGCCCCCGCAGTTCTACCGTGCCATAGCCGAGCTACTGGCCTACGTTTACCAAGTCTCCGGCCGAGTGGCCGGATAAGCCAAAGGTACAGTTGAAGCCTAAGTAATGAGTGGTGTCCTCGAAAACAACCCGGTAGTACGGTTCATCGCAAAGCATCGCGGGCTGCTGTTCCCCACCTGCGCCGCGGCGCTGATCTTCGTAATCCTGATCCCGCTGCCAACAGCGGCGATGGACTTCCTGCTGCTGATCAACATCCTCGTCACGATCATCGTGCTGATGACCGTGATGTACATCCGCGGACCGCTCGAGTTCTCCAGCTTCCCGTCACTACTGCTGGCACTAACGCTCCTGCGCCTGGTACTCAATACCGCCACCACACGCCTGATCCTCTCCAACGGCGCCGAGGGAACCGGCGCCGCCGGGCACGTCATTGAGGCCTTCGGATCCTTCGTGGCCGCTAACTCGCTCGCGGTCGGCGTGATCATCTTCCTGATCATCATGGTGATTCAGTTTGTGGTCATCACCAAGGGTGCCACGCGCATCGCCGAGGTCGCCGCCCGCTTCACCCTGGACGCCATGCCGGGCAAGCAGATGGCCATCGACGCCGACCTCAACGCCGGCATGATCGACGACGTCGAGGCCAAACGCCGCCGCGCCCAAATCGCCAGTGAGTCCGATTTCTACGGGGCCATGGACGGTGCCAGTAAGTTCGTCCGCGGTGACGCCATTGCCGGAATCATCATCACCGGCGTCAATATCGTCGGCGGGCTGTACGTCGGCATGGTCGAGGGCGGCATGGGACTCACCCAGTCGCTCGAGGTCTACACCAAACTGACCATCGGCGACGGCCTGGCAAGCCAGATCCCGGCTTTCATCGTCTCCGTCGCCGCCGGCATGCTCGTCACCCGCAGCACCGGCAAGACCAACATGGGCGAGGAAGTCCTCGGGCAACTGCTCTCCAAACCCGTCGCTCTCACGCTGGCCGCCGGCTTCCTCGGCGTACTGACTCTCACGCCGCTGCCAACCTTCCCGCTGATGACCATGGCCGGCGGCTGCGGACTGCTGGCCTTCATCCTGCGCCGCACGCAGACCGCCGACGTCACCCGTAAGATCAACGCCCAACGCACCCAGGAACGTGCCCAGCCGGATAAGATCGAGTCCCACCTGACTGTCGATCCGCTCGAGTTGCAGGTCGGATTCGGACTCGTCCGTCTGATCGATCGCGGCCGCGGCGGCGACATGCTCGACCGCATCTCCTCGATCAGGAAACAGACCGCCATCGACCTCGGACTGGTCGTGCCGCCGGTACGAATCCGCGACAACTCCGAACTTCAGCCCAACCAGTACCGCCTGCTACTACGCGGCCAGGAGATCGCCCGCGACGAAATCTACCCCGACCAGATGCTGGCCATCGACTCCGGACTTGCGACACAGCCGCTCCATGGCATCGAAGTTCGAGAGCCGGCCTTCGGGCTTCGGGCCTGGTGGATCGCCCCCGAAGTGCGCGAGCACGCAGAACAACAACACTACACCGTCGTCGAGCCTTCCGGCGCCCTGGCAACACATCTGACCGAGATCATCAAACGCCACGCCGCCGACCTGCTGACACGCGGCGACACCCAGAACCTGATCGACAACCTCAAGCAACGCAACGCCGGACTGGTCGAAGAAGTCATCCCGAATCTTCTCAAGACCGGCGAGGTACAGAAAGTCCTCCAGGGCTTGTTGCGGGAGCGCGTCCCGATTCGCGATCTGGAAACCATCCTGGAGATCCTCGGCGACTGGGCCGGCCGCACCAAGGACTGCGAAGTCCTCACCGAGTACGTCCGCAACGGCCTGGCGCGCACCATCTGCTCGCAATACAAGGACGCCCAGGGCATACTGCACGCCGTCACATTCGACCCCGCCACCGAGGACTATATCCAAGGCAACATTCAGCGGCTCGAACACGGCTCGACACTTACACTGCCACCCGATCGCCAGGCCGACCTGGCCGCCAGGACCAAACGTCAGATCGAACTGGCCGCCTCGTCCTCCGGCGGCGCCCCAGTAGCCGTGCTCTGCTCACCCCAGGTGCGCATGTGGGCCCGGCGAATCATCGAGCCGAGCCTGCCGCAGGTGCCCGTACTGGCCCTGAACGAGATCGTTCGGGGCGTAGATGTTCAAGCGCATGGAGTAGTCAGCATTGAGTCAATCCGTCAGGACATTCCGCGCCCCGTCCATGCGTGAAGCCCTCGAGGCGGTCAAGCGCGAGGTCGGCCCAGACGCCGTCATACTCGGTACCCGTAGCCTGCCCGCCGGCGGAATGGGCGCCCTGGCCAGACGCCAACGGGTTGAAATCACCGTGGCCCTGTCCGCGTCAACGGCACCGCCGCCCCGGCCGACGCCCACAACCAAACCGCCTCACTGCCCCACGCCTCCGTCCGCGGCGGCCCCGGCCGCCAATACACCCCAGCCGTCCGTGCCCGAGCACCTGTACCCATACTACGTGAAACTCGTCCGTTCCGAGGTCGCCGAAGAGCTGGCCGCACAACTCGTTCTCCGGGCCGCACAACGCCTGTCAAGCGCCGGCGATGACGCCGATGGCGTGCTCCGCGATACTGTGCGCATGTTTATCAAAGACAACGCCCCCTCCGGCGGCGGCTTGACACTTACCCCCGGACAGACGCGTCGCGTTGCCTTGGTAGGCCCCTCTGGTAGCGGTAAGACAACGACTTTGGCCAAACTGAGTGCCGAATTCAAGCTGCGCCAGAAGAAGAACGTTGTGTTGCTTTCGCTCGACATGCAGCGCCTGGGCGCGCACGATTCCCTACGCCGTTACGGCGACCTGATCGGCGTCCCGGTCTACTCAGCCCAGACTATCACCGAAGTCAAGAACTGCCTCAGGAACCTCTCCAGCGTCGACCTGTTGCTCATAGACACCCCCGGAATCGGACTGCGCGAACAAGCTCGCTTCGCACGCCTGGCTACACTGCTGCGGGCCGCGCGGCCCGACGAAACACACCTCGTATTGCCGGCATCACTCACGCCGAATGTACAGAAACGCGTGGCCGACAGCTTCAAGTCACTGGCAATCTCAAACGCCATACTGACCAGACTCGACGACGCCGTCGGCTTCGGCGTCATACTCAACGTAATCCACCGGCTCAACCTGGGCGTGTCCTACGTCACCTGCGGACAGAATATCCCCAATGACATAGAAGAGGCTTGCGGCCAGCGGGTGGCCGAGTTACTCTTGACTACAATAACGTAGTCGGGTAGGACTATGGTCATCCGATAATGACCCGCTTCGAGAGCGCACAAACGCTGTGGAACGCGGGAAGGAAGCCCGGCGGGGGGCTTATTCTCACAATGCTGAGTGCCCCGCCCGGCACCCCGGCCGACCTGGCACTCAACATGGCACTCCTGCTCGCACGCCACAACCCGCGCACCGTCCTTCTACACGCTACGCCCTCTACCGTGTTCGCAGACCTCCTCGACAGACGATGCGCTCTCGACAACCTAACCACCGCGGGACCGGAAGGATTGCGAGTACTGGCCGGCACCACGCAAGCTCCAAGCAGCAACGGCCACCATGGTTTAGCGAAGGATGATTGCACGCGCGCCCTGCGGCACCTGCGCCAAGCCGGCGACGACGTGCTGATCAGTTGCGGCGCTGCCATCAACCGGCTCACAATCACGCTCGCGCTGGCCGGCGATATGCTCATACTCACGACAACCCCCGAACCAACCGCCCTGACCGACAGCTACGCCACGCTGAAGTTGCTCGCCACTCACGGCTTCACCGGCCGCGTCGGCGTCATCGTCGGCAACGTCCACGACACCGACCAGGCCTGTGCCGTTACGCGGCGTCTCACTCACGTGGTCCGAGATTTTCTCGGACTATCCATCGAGCCACTAGGCCACATAATCGCCGACCACCATCTGCAGTATGCAGCCCGGGACCGTCGTCCGGTAATACTGGCGTATCCAGAATGCCCCGCGAGCGGTTGCCTGCGCAATATCTCTGATCGGCTCGCTCCGGCACGCCAACCCGGCGTCCACGCTGACGGCGTCTGGTCGCGCGTCGCCGGCCTATTCCTTTAGTCACACACAAGGAAGCACGCCAGCGGGCCGATATTAGCCAGTGATGTCTAGCATGGTCCGAAACACCGGCGCCCAGATCGGCCTCCTGGCCTTCGCCGTCGCATTGCTCGCCGGCATCCAGGCCGGCAACCCTGTCACCGTTGTTCTGGCGCGCGCCATGGGGGCGCTGTTCATGGGCGCCATGGTCGGTCAGTGCGCCGGCTTGGCCGCCAAACACGTCCTCAGGGAACACCTGCAGCGCAGGAAGCTCGTCATCGACCGAGCACACTTGGCTGCCATGCGCGAGATCGTGGGCACACCTGAGACAAGCGGCCAGGGGGCCGTACCCGAGGAGATGGAGGTAGCTTAAGGCAATGGCTCGCCCCAACGGTATGTTTGGTCGTCTGCGGCGCGTCAGCCGCGATCATCGGGCACGCTCGTTCCCTGATGACGAAAGCCTCGCCGCCGCCTGGCTGGAGTTCAAGGCTCAGGGCGAGGACGCCATCCGCAATCGCCTCATCGAACACTACCTCTACCTCGTGCGCTATAACGCCGAACGCATCGGCGCCAAGCTGCCCGACGAGGTTGACGTCGACGATCTGATGAGCGCCGGCATCTTCGGTCTGGTGGACGCCATCGACGCCTTTGACATGGAGCGCGGCGTGAAGTTCCAGACCTACTGCGCTCCGCGTATCCGCGGTGCTATTCTGGACGAGCTTCGCAACATGGACTGGGTGCCGCGTCTGGTTCGCCATCGCGCACATAAGCTCGCCAACGCCACGCGCACGCTTGAGATCGAATTGGGCCGCCTCCCCAACGACGACGAGGTTTCCAAGCGGCTCGATATGACCAAGTCCCAGTTCCGGAAGCTCCTGCGCGACGCCAATGCCGTCTCGCTGGTCTCGCTCTCGCGGAAATACACCGACCCGGACTCCCAACGCGACGTCTTCGAGATCGACGTCCTGCCCGACAATACGAGCAACGACCCCGTCATCGAAGCCCAGAAACAAGACGTCAAGGAACTGGTGGCCCGCGGACTGACACGCGCCGAGCAGTTGATAGTCGTGCTGTACTACTACGAGCAGATGACCATGAAACAGATCGGCCAGACGCTGGACCTCTCCGAGTCCCGCGTCAGCCAAATGCACTCGGTCATCCTGTCGCGCCTGCGCTCGCAGTTGCAGGATCGCCAACGGGAACTCGCGACCGAGGACTGATGATCCGCCAGGAGGGCGATCATGTCCACGATTCCTCCTAACTGGCTGGGCTCAATCATTCAAGCCCAAGGCGCCAAGGCCCACGCCGCCGAGGAGAAGCAAAAAGAGCAGGCCAGCCAGGCCGAACGGAGCGGCAAGGCCGGATTCGCCGAGAAGCTCCAGGACGTCATCGGTAGCGACGACCGCGACAGCCAGGTCTACTCGGACGCCGAGGGCTCCGGCAGCCAGGGCGCGCCATTCGAGGACCAGCCCGAGCAGGAACAACCCCAGGAACAGACCGACCAGCAGGACGACGATCCCGCCGGCGGTCTCGACCTCCAAGCCTGACGCCCGCCGAGCACTGCGGCGCCTCACCACACGACCTAGGGTATTTCACGCCTTTCCGTAGCGGCCGACGCCCCTGTCGGCCGGGGATTGCGCGATGACACCACGTCCGACACGGGGGTCGGACGCTACGCCATTAAGTGCAACGCTCTAGCTCTTCCGCCGGCTCCGCTGAACGTACTCCGCCGTCACAACCGAGTGCATCCCGCCGCGCGGCGTCCAATCAGTGACGACCTTCATGCGCCGAGGCCTGAGCAGGGCCACCAACTCGTCCAGAATGCGATTGGTGACCGCCTCGTAGAAGATACCTTCCTCGCGAAAAGCCTGCAGGTAGAACTTGAGGCTCTTCAGCTCGACACACAGCTTGTCGGGCACGTACTCGATCATCACCGTGCCAAAATCGGGCTGCCCAGTCACCGGGCAGCGACTCGTAAACTCCGGAGCCACGTGATTAATCACATAGTCACGCCGCGGGCACGGATTCGGAAAGGTCTCTACCTCGCACATCGATGGCGCAGCCTTGCGACCTGCGCCCCGTCCACCTTTCGCAACCGCCATGCTTGACTCCGCCGTGACCGGCTAGCGCCGGACCATCAGGTTGTCCGCCAACTCAGACTCGTCCGCCGCATACTTCTTGACCAACCGAGCCAGCGTGGGCCGCAGTTCGAAGCGATCGGCGGCGCGCAAATCGCGACCGCCCTGGTCGGTGGCAGCCGCGACGCGTGCCTCCGCCGGCGGCTTGATCCCGGCTTCTTCGGCTGCCTTGCGCTCCTTGGCGATGGTCTCGCTCGTGCAACGCTCGGGCAGTGCCGGGGTTCCAAACCAGATCGGCGTCTTCTTCAGGTCCGGCCGCCCCGGCACGATCACGATAATATGGCCGCTCTCATAGCCGACATTGACGCGCTCGGCCGTCTGATCGCCGACATATAGCACCGGCTGGGCAGTCTGTCGGGGGTAGACCATGTCGGGGTTCACTTTCAGAACCAGGATGTAGCCCTCTTTGACCAATGGCTGCTCGGCCCGCCACTTGAACGTATAGCCTTCATGCAAGGTAAACGGCCGCGCGTAGACAATATCAACAACAGCCGCGGGCGTCGAAGGCACGGGCGGCACCGCGCCCGACGCGACTACCGATCCCGCCACCACGGCCAGCATCACTAGCGTAATAATCTTCATGCTTATTCATCCTTTTCGATTCACCGGCCGGGCCGGACACCTTGCGGCGCCCGGCCACCAGCCGTAATAGCCGATTCTACTCACACCCAAATACGGACAGCCGCACGTCATCTATGTTCCATCCGCAATATCGCCAGCTACCGTCGGTCTGACCCATCGTCCAGCGGATGTACACGGTTGGCTGGCCATCCGCGATGCCGGCGAGATCAAACTCCTGGAAGCTCCAGGCCGTCTCCGAGATCGTGCCCGGATTCGACCAGATCGTCAGCCACGTCGAGCCATTCGTGCTGACACGTATGTAGGCATGGTCGTACGTTGGCTGCTCGACACCCAGCCAACGCCAGAACGAGAGGAGTATACCCTCGCGGCCCGTGCAATCGATGGCTGCGGTTGTCAGATGCCGCTCGGGCATGCTGTTCTCGTAGTCACCATTGAGGTTGTACCCATAGACGTTGGTGCCCGTGTAGCCGCTGGTCGGATCCGGTCCGCCATATTCCCCGCCCTGTCCGGTCGGCTGACCGAAAGCCCATAGACCTTGAACGCTCCACGGCGGGTCGGGTTCATAATCGAACGTCTCCTCGAAGAAGTCGTAGAACACACCCATTTCAGC
>CAZUCH010000007.1:0-1936 GCA_964619045.1 uncultured Planctomycetales bacterium
AACGTCGTGGCTATGCCGGTTTCCGCCACGGCCGACGTGCTAGACGACACGCCCCCGGGGGTCAGCGATTTCATCGTAACCGGCGGAGCGGTCGATGGCGGTTGTGGCCGTTTGGTCGCATTCTCCGCCATCGTGGCTGACAACTGCTGCGTTCTCCCCGACGACGTGCAGGTGGACGTGAACTTGATCGCCGGCAGCGCTACTCTCGGCGCGCCCAGCATCACCAAGACGCCAGTCGGCAACACCGTACAGGTCGCGGGCGAGGTGCTCGTTTCCGAACTGGACGGCTGCCCCGCCACGGTCGAGGTTGCCGTGTCGGTGTCGGATTGCTGTGGTGTTGGCGACAGCTTCGCCAGGGTCGCCGACGTGACCGACGACACTCCGCCCACGGTCAGCGCCTGCCCGGAAGACATCCCGGTCACGACGGCTCCCGGTCAGTACACGACTCTCGTAACGTGGGACGCGCCGCTGGCGGAAGACAACTGTGACGCCGCCGTCGTGGTCGTGTACGACATCGACCTGGGCTCCAACGGCTCCACCGACGACACGGCCGCGGTCCCCGATTACACATTCCCATCCGGCATACACACCGTCACCACGCGGGCCACGGATGCCTGCGGCAACGTTGACGACACCTGCCAATTCACAGTGACCGTCGAACTCGATGTCTCCGTGCTGGTCGATCTCGAATGGCGACCGGTTGCGCCGGCCGTGTGCCCTGACCACAATATCGCCATTGGCCTATACGCCGTCTCGGCCGGCGGCGTCGACGACATTGCGGTCGCCGGCATCGACGTGGTGCTGTCGTGGAACGCGGCACACCTGGAATTGCTGGGGCTCACCAACAACGGGCCCTACGTCTGGTTGGCGTCGGAGTTCCCCGACGACAGCGGCGCCGACGGCCTGAACGACACCTGGACCGACGGCGATGCCCTGTATACCGCCGTTGCGCAGGCCGGCGATCCCGCTTTGGCCACGCCCGATGGACTACTGGTTACGACCATGCGATTCACCGCCCACGCGGCGGGCATTCTGACACAGCTCGTGATGCTCGAGTCCGCCGGCAGCACCTCGCGGACGCGCGTGCTCAGCGCCGACGTCGCCGACCTGGACATCACGGCGTCGATCGACGCACGCGACGTCTACCTGATCTCAACGGGCGACCTGGACTGCGATGGAGATGTGGACTTCGATGACATCGACCCCTTCGTAGCAGCGCTCGGCGGCCAGCCCGCCTACGAAGCGCTCTACCCCGATTGCCACTGGTACAACGCGGACTGCGACTGCGACGGCAGCGTGGACTTTAACGACATCGACCCGTTCGTGGCGCTGCTCAGCGGGGATTGAGGCGCGTCTGCCGCCGGGGCCTTGATCGACGCTATCGGCGACGGCGAATAGCCAGCAGCCCCACCATCATCAGCAACAGACTGCTCGGCTCCGGCACGATCTCGACGACGGCGCTACCCAGCGTTCCGGTCACAACGGTGCCGCCCTCGACACCTCCCAGCACCCTGCTCATCAACAGCGGGTCGCCACCTGATTCCAGAATCTCCAGCGTCGTGGCCGGCGTCGTCGATAGCGCCTCGAACTCGAACGTGGTCAGCAGCGTGGGCAAGCCGGCGCTGATCTCGATCGGCGCCCCCAGACCGGCCCAGCCGCGGTAGTAACCGTCGCCGTCCGCTGGGGGGACGCATTCGTTGAGGCCGTACTGATCGTTGGCTGGGAATCCGGACACCAGCAACGGCGCCGCTCCGGACTGGTTCACGCCCTCGAGACTCAGCAGTGCCGGATCCCAGGCGAAAACGACGTCCAGTGCGCGCAGCAACTGCGAGTCCTGCTCGACAACGGCATACAGACCAATGCTGACGGTCTGGCCGACCGCGACGGATTGTGCCGCCGGCTGCCATTCCAGGTTGATCGGGATCTCACCCGCCGA
>CAZUCH010000007.1:2036-21420 GCA_964619045.1 uncultured Planctomycetales bacterium
AACAGCTCGAAAGTCATGCAGCGTTCGAAAGTGCCGGCGGTGAAGCCGAAGTCGCCGGGCAGATGGATAGTGACGGTGAAGTCGTTGTACGGCGACACGGTGATCGTCTGCACACCGACCGCGTCGTTTCCGCACTCGTCGGTAACGGTCCAGGTGATCGTGATCGGCGAGTCGGCCAGGGCAAACGGAGTGTCCAGCGTAGTCTCACCGTCGCTACGCACCCACCCGACGACGAGGCTGCCCGCGTCGGTACAGTTGTCGGCGAAGTTGGTCGCGTCGAGATCGGGGGTCGTCAGCGCCAGCGTGCATAGGCCGACATCGGCGTTCTGTGTGATGTCCGCCGGTATGTCGAAGGTCGGATCGGTCGTGTCGCTGACCGTGATGATGTGGTCAACGTCGAATGAGTTGCCGCACTCGTCGGTGATAGTGTAGGTCCGCGTGATAGTGCCGCCGCAAGCGCCGCCGGTCAACGGGCCGTCCAGGGAGATGAAGCCCAGAACGTCGCCAACAGTGCAGTTGTCACTTGCCGTGCCACCGGCCGCGACGAACTCCGCATAGGTAGTTATGCCCAGCGGAACGTCGCCCTCGCACTGCACGCTGATTGGCGTCGGTGCGCCGGCGGTCGGATCGATCGTGTCGTCAACCGTGAAGACCTGGTCGACTTCGACGAAGTTGCCACAAACATCGGCGATCGTGTAGGTGCGCGTAATCGTCCCGCCGCAACCGCCGCCCGTCAGCGGACCGTCTACGGACGCGATAACCAGGTCACCGTCGGCGGTGCAGTTGTCACCCGCCGTACCGCCGGCCGCGACAAACTCCGCGTGCGTCGTCATTCCCGCTGGAATGTCCGCCGCGCACTCGATCGTCGCGGATGACGGCGAGGTTGCGGTCGGGTTGGTCGTGTCATCGATCGTGAAGACCTGGTCGACGTCAACCGAGTTGCCGCACTCGTCGGTGATCGTGTATGTGCGAGTGATCGTACCGCCGCAGCCATCTGTCAGCGGTCCGTCGACGAAACCGATTGTCAGGTTTGCGCCGGCGCTGCAGTTGTCGGAAGCGCTGCCGCCGGCTGTAACGAGGTCGTCGTAGCTCGTCACACCCGCCGGGATGTCCGCCGCACACTCGTGTGTCGTACCCGCCGGCGCCGTGGCCGCCGGGTTGATGGTGTCATCGACGGTGATGATCTGATCCACGCTGGTGTCGTTGCCGCACTCGTCGGTGATCGTATAGGTCCGCGTGATGGTCCCGCCGCAGGCACCGCCGGTGAGCGCTCCGTCGGAGAACTCGATCGTCAGGTCGCCGTCGGCCGAGCAGTTGTCCGACGCTGTTCCGCCCAGGGCCAGGTACGCCGCGTGTGTTGTCACGCCGGCGGGCACGTCGCCTTCACACTCGACCGTAACGGCGGTCGGCGCTGTTGCAGCGGGGTCGGTCGTATCATCGACTGTGATGGTCTGGTCGACGTCGGTCGCGTTGCCGCACGAGTCGGTGACCGTGTATGTCCGCGTGATGGTCCCGCCGCACTCGCCGCCGACGAGCGCGCCGTCAACCGACGTGATCACCAGGTCGTCCCCGGCCGTGCAATCGTCTGACGCCGACCCACCTTGTGCGACCAGCTCGGCGTATGTCGTCGCCGCCGCCGGCACCAGTCCCAGGCACTCCACCTGTGTGTCGGGAATCGTCGCGCTGGGGGCAGCGTCGTCCACGATGTCGGCGTCGAGCAGGATCGGGTAGATATCCACGCCGGTGCCCAACTCGCCCAGTCGCGTGGGCGGGGCGTGCTCACGCCACGTGACCAAGTCTTGCTCGGAGCATATCTGCCCGACGGCGGCGAACGTAATCACCGCGAACTGCACATCGCCGGTCCCGCCGGTGCCCTCGTCGTCGATGGCACTGAAGTCGAGTGTGCCGGCCACTGTATCGACGCTGTTCAGGGCTTCGTAGTCGAACGGTTCACCAGCCACCGACATGCTCACAAATGTCAGCCGCTCGGTATCGTAGGCCATGAAGAACTGCCCGCCGGCGATCGTCCCGGTCACGCCGCGCATGTACAGGTCGATCGTCACGGTGTCGCCGGCGTCATAGCAGGTCTGGTCGGCCTCGAGCGCCAAGCGAGCGTAGTCAGTTAGCCACGGGCAGTAATCAACACCGTCGCTGACCGCGCTACCCAAACCGTCGGCGTTCAGCTCGGTGGCCGGATCGCCGGTGCAGGGCGGCACCTCAGTGGTGCCGGAGGCGTCGTAGGGGCCCGACGCGTCGCCCCACCAGTTATCCTCGCCGTCCAGCGTACCACTGCCGGCGTTGAGCACGCCATAGTTGGAGTGCCCATACATCACGTTGCCGCTTAGCGTGACCGAACGCGTCGAAATATCCTCGCCGCTCTTCACGCAGACGCCGTTGTAGCCATCGTGGAGGACGTTGCCCTCGATCGTGATTGCCGCGGCCGGGTCGCCGTGCGGATCGGGCGTGAACTGGCCGTAGAGCCGCACGTCGCCGTAGTCCGCGGCTTCCGCGCTGTTGGTGGCCCAAACCTCGTTGTCGAGAATGTCCACCGTGCCGGTGCAGTAGCTGTCGATCTGGATGCCGGCCCGCACAGTATCGTGAACGTCGCAGTACTCTACGGTCGTGGCCCCCGTGCCGGCGGTAGCGCTGCAGTTCATCAACAGGATGCCGCCGTAGTTGGTCGGCCCCACGTCACAGTAGCTGATCGTCAGGTCGTGCATGTTCTGCGGGCGCATACCCGACCACGTATCGGTGGCCGACGTCGAAAACTCGCAGTGTTCGATGCTCCAGCCCGCCGGTGGCGGCCAGGTGTGGTCCGTGTCGTACGCGCCGAACGCGTTCCCCGAAACGCCGTCCACGGTCACGTAACGCACGGTGATGTCATCGATCCCGCCGGCGACAACCTCGATGCCGGCGTTGCTGTTCAAGTCGCTGGCTGCGCTGTTCTGGATGGTCACGTATTCGAGCACCGAGCCACCCGAGCCGGTCTCGAAAGTAACGGCCGCCCGCACGGTGTCGGCGCCGGTCTTCGGCCCCTCAAAACTCGCCCCCGCCGGGTCGATCACCACGCCGCTCTGCGAGGCGCCCGTCACGGTAACGGATTTGGTGAACCGAACCTGCTCATTGTAGGTGCCGGCGGCGACGTTGACCGTGCTGCCGACCACGCCGTCGATACCGTTCTGAATGTAGCCGTAATGGTCTTCTGTGAGATCCCAATCAACTTCGAGCATGAAGACGTTGCCCGTGCCACGGCCGGTCCCGTCCGCCTCCGAGCCGTAGAACAAGTAGACATCAGCGCCGTCGGTCAGCGTCACCGGCCACATGTCCACCCAGTTGACGCCGCCGTAGCCACCGGCGGTGATCTGCATCGTGCTGTTCTGATCCAGGCCGTCGAAGCCCGCGACCGTCGTTGCGGTCCAGTGTTTGAGGAACTGCTTAGAGTCGCCCGAATTCCACGGAGCGAAAATGAAGACGTAGTCGCTGCCGACCTTGGTTAGTATCGGGTCGCAGTCGTCATCGGGCGTGCCGGTGATCGTCGCAACGAGTGTCCAGGTCGGCCCCGCGCTGTACTGGTAAACGTAGTACGCCGGCAGCCCCCAACTCGTGTACAGCATGTACAGGTCGCCGCCGTCGACGAAGAATCGCGGCATGCCCTCGTGGTCTGCCACCTCGTGCAGCCCGCCCCACGAGGCCCCGTCATAGGTCGCGACATCGATGTCGCCGCCCCTGTTGACGGCCAGGAATATCTTGCTGTCGTGGACCGTGGCCCACAGGTGGCCGCCCTCGAACGGATCGGTGCCGTCCGGGAGCACGTCCGCGACGGACCAGTTCGTGCCGCCGTCGCCGGTGGTCCAGGCCTTGACCTGTCCGCCGCCGTCACCCATGTCCACGGCGAAGACCCACACCTCTCCGCCGTACACGACGCACGACGTCTGGCCTTGGTAGATCTTGTCGGCGGTACTGGGCATCTGGCCCACGAGTTGCGGCGTGGCCGCCGCCAGACCGGCGATGCTGTCGGCCTTTTTGTAGTAGACAACGTAGTGGTGGTTATCCGGATTGCCGTTGCCGTAGTGGCCGGTAAAATCCTCCGACCGGCCATAGAACAGCCAGTAGTCGGTTCCGTCGAATACAACGGACTGACCGCGCTCGTAATGCGTGTCGCTGGTGACCCGCACCGGCTGGCTCACGTTAACGGTCTCCGCCCATGCTGTGACACAGCCCAGTGCCACCATCACGATAATTGCGAGTGTCCCGAGTGTTTTCGTCGTCTGCATCTGTTGCCGCTCCTGATGTGCTTCCATACACGTTATCGGCCCCGCCACCCGCTTCGAGAGTGGCCCGGAGTGCGCTTACAGCCTCCGCCGCCGCGCCCGACGGCTGCCCAGTTCCCCGATTGCATTATAGATATAGTACCGCCCCTGACTCTAGCCTTCGCCGTCGCGCGAGTCAAGGACAAAGGCCGCCCGCTGGGCTGTGAAGGCGGATATCTACTCGACTTTGGAGTGGCGTGAGGACCGATAAACAACCGGCCGGCGAGCGCGTCCGCTAACGCACGCCAGCCTGGATCCTCGGTTCTACCACGTCGTTCCGTCGGGCCCGTCTTTGAGTTCGACGCCAATGCCGGCCAGTCGATCGCGGATTTGGTCGCTGAGCTGGAAGTTCTTGCCCTTGCGGGCTTCGTTGCGCAGATCAATCAGCAGGCGAATCAGGTCGTCGCGGGCGTTGTCGTCGCCGCCACCGATCGGGTCGGCCCACTTGAGCCCCAGGGCGTCACCGACCAGGCGTTGCATGAGCGTGTCGGCTGCCAGCAGGTCGGCCTGCCCGGCGCCGTCGCGAATCCACGCGCCGGCCTGCTTGGCGAAATCAAACACGGTCGCGATGCCGATGGCGGTATTGAAATCCTCGTTGAGCGCGGCGGTGAAACGCTGCTCGATCGCGGCCAGCGCATCACGAATCTGCTCGGACTGGGGCTTGTCGGGTGCCTCGCGCGCCGCGCGGGTCAGCTCGCGTGTCGCGTCGCGCAGCTTGTACGTGCCAGCCTCGGCGGCCTTGAGGGCGTCGTTCGAGAAGTCCAACGGCGTGCGGTAGTGGCTCGTGAGAATGAAGTGCCGCACGACGACCGGCTCGAAGGTCTGCTGGAGCAGGGCGTGCCCGTCGTGGAAGACCTCCTTGAGCGAGATGGCGTTGCCGAGGCTCTTGCCCATCTTCTGGCCGTTGAGGGTACACATGTTGTTGTGGAGCCAGTAGCGGACGAACTTCTGGCCCGTGATCGACTCAGCCTGGGCGATCTCGCACTCGTGGTGCGGGAACTGGTTCTCCATGCCGCCGCCGTGGATGTCGAGGGTTTGGCCGATGTACTTCTGGCTCATTACGGTGCATTCGATGTGCCAGCCGGGGAAGCCGTCGCCCCAGGGGCTGGGCCAGCGCATGACGTGGCCGGGCTCGGCGCGTTTCCAGAGGGCGAAGTCGGCGGGATGGCGTTTCTCATCGTTGACCGCGACGCGCGCTCCGGCTTGCATCTCATCGACGTTGCGGCCGCTGAGTTGGCCGTAGTTCTTGAACGAGCTGACGTCGAAGTAGACCGAGCCGTCGACCTCGTAGGCGTTGCCCTTGTCCAGCAGCACTCGCACACAGTCGATCTGCTCGGTGATATGTCCGCTGGCGCGCGGCATGATGTCTGGGCGGAGGATGTTCAGCTCGTCCATGTCCTCGAGGTAGCTGCGCATGAAAACCTCGACCACCGCCATCGGGTGCAGCCCGCGTCGGCGTGCCTCGGCGACGATCTTGTCCTCGCCCTCGTCGGCGTCGTCGGTCAGGTGGCCGACATCGGTGATGTTCTGGACGTAGTTGACGTCGTAGCCGCTGAAACGCAGCCAACGAACGATGGCGTCGAAGCTGACGTAGCTCTTGGCGTGCCCAAGGTGGCTGTGGCCATAGACCGTGGGGCCGCAGACGTACATGCCGACCTTGGGCGGATCGAGCGGGGTGAACTCTTCGAGCTTGCGACCGAGCGTGTTGTAGACCTTCAGTCCCATTGATGCACCTATCCTGTTGGGATTAACTCGTGGCGGACGTATTGTATGATAAACCTCGGGTTGTCCCAAGAGGGTGGGGGGGAGCCATCAGACGCCTCATCCTGCGGATGGTCCCGCGCTTTCCACCTTCCGCCTCGTTCGCTGCGCGCAACGGGGCCGGCGAAACCGCAGGACCGTTCTGGTGGCAGCGGCAACCGATCAGGATCGCTCGAATCGGTAACCGATCTCCCGGATGGTCTGGATGAAGCGTGGTTGCCGTGGATCGGACTCGATTTTCTGGCGAAGCGTGTTGATACAACGGTCAACGCTTCGAGTTGTGACGAACACCTCGTGGCCCCAGACCGCATCGAGGATATCGTCGCGCGTTAGTGCTCGGCCCTCGCGCTTCACCATCATCGATAGCAGCTTGAATTCCTTGGGCGTCAGCTCGACTTCCGCGCCCGCCCTGGTCAGCCGATGCGAAGCGCTGTCCAACGCGCAGTCCCCGAAGCAACAAACGTGGCTCTCCTTCTGTTGCCGGCGTCTCAGGAAAGCAGCGATCCGCGCCAAGAGCTCTTTAATGCTGAATGGCTTGGTTACATAATCGTCCGCGCCGAGGTTCAACCCGAGTACAACGTCTTCCTCCTGCCCCTTGGCGGTCAGCATGATAATGGGAACGTCGAGGCCCTTCTGCCGGATCTGCCGGCAGATCTCGTACCCGTTGATCTTCGGCAACATGATGTCCAGGAGGATGAAATCGGCTTGGTCATCAAGCGCCGCGCGCAGTCCGGCTTCGCCGTCGCAGGCCGTGCGCACGACATACCCCTGGAACTCGAGGTTGTCCTTGAGTACCCGCAGCAGGGTCGGATCGTCTTCGATGACTAGGATCGTCTCGTCACTCATCATGCCTCAATCATCGTTCGCGGCCGCCGGCAAAGCCACTGTGAACATGCTTCCCTGGCCAGGACGGCTCACCACGTCGATCCGGCCGCCATGTGCGTCGACGATGAACTTCGTGATGCTCAATCCAAGACCACAGCCCCCAGCTCGCCGAGACAGATTCTGATCCGCCTGATAAAATCGGTCGAAGATGCGTTTCGTCACACCACGTGGCATGCCCGCGCCTTCGTCGCGCACCTCGAAACAGACGCTTCCGCTCTCCGCGAAGACCCGGAGCCGTACGTGCTTCTCATTTTCCGAGTACTTCCGCGCATTGTCGAGAAGATTGAGCAACACGGTCACTAACGCGTCGTGATCGCCGATGACACCCGGCAGGCTGTCGGCAATCTGAATCTCGAGCTTGCACCCGCTCGCATCAAACCGCTCACGGACGGAGTCGATCGCTGCCTGGGCCACGGTCGTCGGTGACACGTCCACAAACTCGAATGCGCGCTTATTCCGCTCCATCCGCGAGAAGGTCAGGAAGTTGTCGATCAGACGGCTGAGCCGGGTGTTCTCCTTCGCAATCAACTCCAGATACTCGCGCTTCTGAGCATCGTCGTGGCAGCGTCCCTCGAGCAGCGTATCCACCAAGGCCCGCATCGAAGCCAGTGGCGTCTTGAGTTCGTGGGAGACGGTGGCGATTAGGTCGTTCTTGAGCCGCGTGAGCGTGATCTGCCGAGTGACGATTCGAGTCACGAGCAGCGCCAGGCCGGCAATGACGATGACCACGGCAATGCCTGACCACAGGTAGTACGTGATGCGCCGATCAGCGGCACCGGCGAGAGGACTGCTGCCCTCCAGGCACAAAACAACCTGCCAGCCCGGCAACGCGTCGCCGGCGACCACCGCCACCAAGGGCGAATCGACCGGGGCGGTCGCGGATGGTGCAACAAGCTCAACACGCACATCGGCCGAGGTGAACCGGTCGCCGATCAACGTGCCCACGGCGGTTGTGATAGTCTGTTGCCTGAACAGCGCGACGATCGTTCGGTCGGGCGAAACCAACGACCAGATGCCCGGCAGATGTGTCGGACGCAGGCGCACAGCCGTCCGGTCAGCTTCTCCCGGCTGCCGAACGTCTCCGATCGATGCGGAAAACAGGACCGATATGTCGACCTCCCGCAGGGCCGTATCGACATAGTCGGCCGCCAGATCTTCCGCGGCCAACGTCGGAAAGGACACCTCCGCCGGGGCGGACGACAAAAGCTGTTGCATCAGGAACCGTCGCTGATTGGAGGGTAAACCGAGCTCATCGTAGTCGGCGAGCCGCTCGGCCAGGGCACGCAGTGCCGACGAGCGGCGCGACGAGTCGCGTTCCGGCATGAGTTGCAGGGCACGGAGCAGCCCGTCCGCGGCGATGAGTCGCCCGTACGGATCCTGGGCACGACGATACCGGTCTCCCGCCAGCACCTCGGTCAGTACGCGGATCGCCTCGTCACTCGCGCCTGCCTTGGCCAGACACCGGGCCTGGGCCTGAAGGGCGCGGGCCGCCAGAGTGGCATCGTCCGCGGATGCCGCGATCTGGGCATAGACCGAGGCCGCCCCGGCCGCGTCCGCCTCGTCGTATTCGATGTGTTCAGCTTGGCACCAGTCGGGAATCCCAACGGTGTCGGACTTCGTGACGAAATGTCGTGTGGCGGGATACAGCGCGTCACCGGAGGGACCATAGACCAGGGCGCTATCGCAGAAGCCCGCCGTGACGGCTTCCGCGAACCGCCTGCCGGGAGACGCATCCGGCACTATGCGCTCCAACCGTTTCGCGACGTCTTCCCAATGAGCCTGCAGGAGTGGGGGAATCGTAGCCAACTGATTGCGATACACCTCGATCAGCTTCTGGCGAACAGCCAGCCGCTCATTGCGCATCGCCTGGCCCATGAACCACAGTACGCACACCGTTGGCACGAGAACCGTGCTCAGTAACAACAACAGCACGGGCCACGCACGTTGGCCCTGGCCCATGCTGGTTGAAGTTCGCCGCCTGTTCATACTTCGCCTAGCGCGCCGTCATGATCGCCACAAGTGCCGCGCGATGATCCACTCGATCACTCTCCGGCCGGTGGCGTGTCGGCCGGGTATGTCTCGACATTCTCGGCCGAGATGAACTCCCCTTGCGGGCTGAAGGTGAATCGCTTCTCGAGGATCATCTCGTCCTTGTGCCAGATCGTCGCCAGACATTTGTAGCGAATGGAGAGGTTTCCGCTCGCAGTCGATTCCGGCTCGCCCCATTCCAATGTCTTGCGGGCCGTGATATCGCGGTAGTTCCTGCTGAAGAAATCTTCAACCCAGTTGATGAGCTGGGCCTTCAAGGTCTCCGGAGAAACCGACGGCGTTGCGGGAACTTGTTGTGTGGGCGCATCCATCGCGCCCAACTCTGCTTCGCCAATGTAACTGCCGTATTCCAATCCATGAGTTGTTGCCAATCCCAGTGCTTCCATGAGACGGCCGGCTGGCACGTCCCCGGCAACTGCCACCTCCAGAACCGTCTGGTGTCGATCCGGCACGCGCTCCAGCAAATCAGGCAGTTCCCCCCATTGTATATCTTCCCCGCGGAACGTCATGCGATCTTCGCCAAGAACCAGTTTCACAAAACGACGCGGACGCGACGTGCTCCCATGCTCGCCCCACCATGCTCGCCAGGCCTCCTTGTCTTCGCCGAAGTAGACGCCAGTGATCGTTGCCAGTGCCGCCCGGGCATAGAGCTGCGTGTCCTTGCTCCCATGATCCACCAGCTTGATCAGCGTCGGCACCGCCTCCGGATCGCCGATCCTTTCCAGCCCTCGAACCGCCATCCAACGCGGACGGTTGTTGCTCATCGGTTCGTTGGCGATCGCGATCAACGTACCTGCTGCGCTCTTGGCTTGGATATTGCCCAGGGCCGCAATCGCGCGTGTGCTTATCTTGAGATCGCTGCTCGCCGCATCGGCGATCCACCGCTTGACCATCGACTCACGCTCAGCCGCGGAAGCCGCCTCGTACTCCTTCTCCGGTTGAAAAAGCGACGCGAACTCGTTGTCGCAGCTACTCACGCCTGCCAGCGTCTCCGCGTCGAGAAGCTGTCGGCCGTCCGGGACCGGCAGCAACACAAGATCGTTGATCGCCTTCGCTTCGGCAAGCATCGCCTCAGGGATGGCCGTCGGCTTGCCGTCCGCTCCCTTGGTGGCAAAGACGAGCACGTGGCGTGGGGCCGGGACACCCTTGACCGACTTGAAGTCCTGACGGCTCGGACCGTTGATCCCGACCCTGTAGACCGTGCCCGGCTCCAGTTTGACCGGCAACGTACAGACGGTCCGACCTGCGTCGTAGTTGGGATGTCCCGTCGTATCCGGGTACGTCTCACCTTCGCCGGTCCACGACCACGACCCGTCCTGCATTGCCTGATCGAACGTGACCGTGACCTGCTTCAGCATGGGGCTGACGTCGTCGGCGTAGGTGGCCGGCGTACTGCCTGTGACCACTGGCGGCCTAAGCGCGGCGGCGCGAAGCTCGCTCAACTCCTTCTGTGCCGCGGACCGGGCCGCCCTCTGATCACCGAATCGTGACAGGATCGCTTCGAAGGCCCGAACCGCCCCGGCATTGTCCCCCTTCTTCAGTTGGCAGCACCCCAGCCGAAGATACGCCTGGGCCACATATCGCCGATTGGCCTGGGCATCTGAGATGATCTGCTCGTAGACCGCGATCGCATGGTCGAGATCCCCCACAGTTTCTTCCAGGTGAATCCCCTTCTCCAGGAGGACCGAAGGCGACTCCGCCCAGGCCGAGGAACCTGCCAACAGAACATTCAGAACGAGAAGCGACGTTACTAGGTGTGTGCGTGACATGTCGTTTCAGTCTCCTTTCGGGAAGCATACCTCAGACACAGCTTCAGTCTTCTGCCAGGAAGGCCCGCATGGCGTTCCCTTGTCTGAAGCATACTTCATCCATGTCACGGAATTGTCACCACGTTGTCCGTTCTTGTTCCTTTCTCGATCGATTGTGACGTTGCGGGCACACACGCAGCGACCCTCTGCCGTACCCCTCGCTACGTGGCGCGGCATTTACAGTCGCCGCGGAAGTCGGATTCTGCTCAATGATCCGTAGCGGCCGACGAGGTTGAGAACTGAACCAGGGGGGGGGCGGGCGCCGGCATGTTCCTCGATAGATACGCCGGATGCCGGCAAGGTCGCCCGGACCCGCCGACAGCAACAGGAAACAGCTGGCTCTTCCGCGCTGTTGCCGCTGGCGCTGGCGCGACACTTGGGGCGCTGATCAGCTTCGCCTTGCTGTCATGCACACGTAGAATCCGAGATTACACTTGCAACGAGAGCCTTCGTCCGGTAGCAAGTACTATGCGCGCTCCTGCAAATGGAGAGTCCTGGCCGAATGGAGTAGCTTGGTCGCACGATGGGCCCACGTGAGGTCCGATAAGTGTACGATGCCCGACTATGCACTGCTGACGTCGGTGCGGATGGCGACTGCTGCATTCGCTCAGGAGGCGAAGGATGACGAACGTGAAGTCGCGCGGCGCGACGATCTGCTTGGCGATCCTGGCGGTCGCCGCAGTGCTCCCCACCAAGGCCTTGGCTTATCGCAATTACGGCGCGAACTGCATGAGTTGCCACTCCGTCCATCGGGACGCAATGGCCGTCACCGCATATGACGAACTTGTCAGCCTGTCCGACCGGCTGGACGGCGGCACGGCGGACCCGCTTCCGACCTTCGCCGTCACGCCTGGAGAGACAGTCACGCTGTCCTTCCTCGTCTCTAACGGCTACTCCCGCTACGCCCTCGCGCTGACGGATCTGGATCAGGGCGGCGTGCGGGAGAACGCGTCCAACCACCTGATCTACACGGCCGATTCGTCCTGGGAGAACCGTTCGACCTACTTCACCACGCCCCGGCAGACATGGACCGGAGCCACGACCCATCAATTCGAACTGGACGTCCACGCCGACACACCGCCGGACTTCTACGCGCTGTTTGTACAAATCGGCGGCGGCGGCGGCGGACTCTGGGCGGAAGGCGAGGAATTCTACATCCAAGTCGTCGGGAACCAGCCCACGCCCGGCGACCTCGACTGCAACGGCGATATCGACTTTGACGACATTGATCCCTTCGTGCTGGCGCTGAGCGGTCAAGCCGGATACGAAGCGGCCTATCCAGACTGCAATTGGATGAACGCGGACGCCGACGGAAGCGGCGACGTGGACTTCGATGACATCGATCCGTTCGTGGCGTTGCTGAGCGGCGATTGATTCACAAGCAACAATCTCCGCAACGGACATCGGATCAAACGCCTGCGCTGGTGCTTTGCAGGATCCGTAGAGCTTGTCGCTCATAATGAGCATTACTGTGTAATTGCTGCGAGGTGCGTCGATGAGAATTAGTCGTCGTCTGTTCTTGAAGGCGGCCGCGGCCGCGGTTGCGGCTGGCAAGCTGGCCCCCGCTGTTCTGGCCAAGCTCGGAACCGTCTTGCGAGAGGAGGGCGCGCCGCGAGTCATCTGGTTGCAGGGAGCGGGTTGCGACGGCTGCGCGATCTCGCTCCTCAACTCCATTCAGTATGCCAGCTTTGACGACCTGTTGCTGAACACGCTCGATGTGGAGTTTCAGAGCAACGTGATGGCCGCGGCCGGCGACTTGGCGGTCTCGGCGGCCAACGCGGCCGGGGCCGTACCGGGCTACATCCTGGTGGTCGAGGGTGCCGTTCCGATCGGAGCAAGCGGCAAGTACTGCACCTTGTGGCCGGGTATGAGTATGCACGACGCACTGCTGAGCTTTGCCCCCAACGCCGCCTACATCATAGCTCTCGGGGCCTGTGCTTCGTATGGCGGTGTTTCGGCTGGGGCTCCCAACCCAACCGAGGCCAAGGGGCTCGGAGAACTCCTGGGCGACGACCCCCGGCTGATCAATATCCCCGGCTGTCCGGCCCACCCCGACTGGCTCGTCGGCACCATCAGTTACGTGTTGGGTACCGGGCAGGCGCCGCCTCTAGATGCCCACAAACGACCCTTGCAGTACTTCGGCCAGCGCATCCACGACGATTGCTACAGACGCCGGACGTACTGCGGCCAGGGGATCTTCGCTCAGAACTTGGGTGATGTTGGCTGCCTGGAGTATCTCGGCTGCAAGGGCAAACACACGCACGCCGATTGCCCGATCCGAAAATGGAACAGCGGTGCTGCCGGCGAGCACGGCGTTAACTGGTGTGTCGGAGCAGGCAGCCCATGTCTGGGTTGCGTCAACCCGACCTTCCCCGACGGGATGTCGCCGTTCTTTGCCTACCTGCCCGAACCCGGCCTGGCCACGAAGAAGACTGGGAGCTGCCCGGTGCATCACGACACGCCTCCGCCGACCCGGAAACGGAAACGCGGATCGACATCCACGCCAAGACAAGGAGGGGCGAGCTAATGGCTACTACGATTACCATCGACCCCGTCACACGCATCGAAGGCCATCTGGAGATCGAGGTCACCGTCGATACGGTCAAGGGCCAGCAACAGGTCATCAGCGCCAAGAGTGCCGGCACGATGTTCCGCGGCTTCGAGATCATCCTGGCCGGACGCGACCCGCGCGATGCCACCATGTACACGCAACGGATTTGTGGCGTTTGTCCGGTTTCGCACGCCATGGCATCCTGCATGAACCTGGAAAATGCCTTCGGAGTCGTGCCGCCCGCCAACGGCCGCATCCTCCGCAATCTCGTGCTCGGTGCAAACTTTATCCAGTCGCATCTGCTGCACTTCTATCACCTGTCCGCCTTGGACTACATCGACACTACCGGCTTGCTGGACATGTCGCCTTGGACGCCGCGCTATGTCACTCCGGACATGGCCACCGGTGCCACGGCCAGCGCGCTGGTCAACAACTACGTGACGGCACTGGAGATGCGGCGCAAGGCTCATCAGATGGGGGCCATCTTCGGCGGCAAGCTGCCATGCGTCGGCTCATTCGTGGTCGGCGGCTGTACGCAAGACGTCACGGCGGAGAAGATCACCGACTTCCGCAGCCTCCTGACAGAAATACGGGCTTTCATCGATACCGTCTATCTGAAGGACGCCCAGATGCTCGGAAAGCTGTTCCCGAGCTACTTCGAACTCGGCGCCGGACCACAGAACCTGCTCGCCTTCGGCGTGTTCGATCTGGACGCCTCCGGCTCTAACCGCCTCCTCGGCCCTGGCCGCTACGCAGCGGAGACGCCCGGGCCCTTCGATCCGGCGGAGATCACGGAGCATGTCACGCACTCGTGGTACACCCCGGCTTGTGAGAACAAGCACCCATCCGAAGGCCTGACCGAGCCCGATCCGGACAAGTTGGATGCGTATTCGTGGCTGAAGTCGCCGCGCTACGCTCATCAGCCGCACGAGTTGGGGCCGCTGGCCCGTATGTGGGTCAACAACGAGTACACCAACGGTATCTCGGCGATGGATCGCATCGTGGCCCGAGCCCTCGAGGCCAAGAAGATCGCCGACGCGATGGATGGCTGGCTCAACGAGTTGGCTCCGGGCGCCCCGACATATGAACCCAGCACGATCCCGCAGCAAGCCACCGGCGTTGGTCTGACCGAAGCCCCGCGCGGCGGACTGGGACACTGGATGAACATCGAGAATTCGGTGATTACCCGCTATCAGGTCATCACTCCCACCGCCTGGAATGCTGCCCCCAAGGACAACATCGACCAGAGCGGCCCCATCGAGGCAGCCCTGGTCGGCGTCCCCGTGGCCGATCTGAACCAGCCGGTCGAGGTGCTCCGAGTTGTGCACTCCTTCGACCCGTGTCTGGCCTGCGCCGTACACATGGTCCGGCCGGATGACCGTGCTGATGGAACGCGGGTGTTGATCCGTCCCAGTGCCGGGTAGCAGTGCAATGAAGGTGCAGACCAAAGAGCGACATCCCGCGCGGACACCGGCCCAAGCCCGCCCCGTATTGGTGCTGGGCCTGGGCAATATTCTGTTGCGCGACGAGGGTGTCGGCGTGCACGTCGTGCGTGCAATGGAGCGTCTCGATCTGCCGCCGCGGGTCGAGCTCTGCGACGGCGCCACCGCCGGTCTCGACCTTCTAGACATCCTGGCCGACCGCCGCAAGGTAGTCGTCATTGATGCCTTTGCTGGGCCGCACGAAGCAGGCACCGTTTTGCGGTTTGGCCCGGGGGAACTGGTCCCGCGGCAATCGCCCGACGTATCGCTGCACGAGATGGGATTTCTGGAAACGCTGACTGTTGCCGGTCGACTGGGAATCGCGCCGCGGGAAGTCGTCGTCTTGGGCGTCAAGCCTCTCAGTGTTGAGTGCGGACTGGACCTATCGCCGGAGATCGCTCGGCTGGTGCCCAGGATCATCGAATTGGTAATGGCGGAACTGGATCCAAAGACCGAGAGCTGGATTGTGGACCCGCCAGAAGGAGAAAAGTAGCCATGAGGTTTGTGGGATACTTGTCGGGTGCGTCGCTGTTGGCGTTGTGTGTGGTGGGGCCTGTCCAGGCCGAACCAGCCTGGGGCAGCGACTGCCGGAACTGTCACGGATACATGCTGACAAATGTTGTGAACATGCTCGGCGAAGACCTTATCGCCGACCCTGATGAAAGCGGCACAGGCGACCCGGACCGTGGTCCTCTGCCGGTCTTTCAAGCTCGCCGCGGCACAACCAAGACGATCGAGGCATTGATCCAAGGGCTCAGCCTCGACGACACCTACGCCGTCCAGTTGAAGCGTCTCGGGCGTTCCGGCGTGGAGCAGGGGGGGCAGTTGCTCTACACGGGTGATTGTTCCTGGCCTGAGTGGGATGAGCAAAACAGATACTACTCCGAACCGATTGTCTCATACCGCTGGGGTACTGGCCCGGCCGAGTTTGGCTACAGTATCGACGTGCAGGCGGAGGCTGGGGCCGACTACTATGATCTGGTCTTCGCTGTGGCCGGTGAACTCCACGACGGCGGCGGGCTGTTCTACGCCCAGACGCACTTCTACTTGCAGGTCACGCTCGCGCGCGGCGACCTCAACTGCGACGGCAGTGTCGATTTCGACGACATCGATCCGTTCGTCGCGGCGCTGAGCGGCCAAGCCGCCTACGAAGCCGCGTATCCCGACTGCATCTGGATGAACGCCGACTGCGACGGCGACGGCGACGTGGACTTCGATGATATTGACCCGTTCGTGGCGCTCTTGAGCGGCGGCTGATCCGGCAGACGGCGATCTCTGCCGGCGGCTGGCTATCGCCCGTGTCGTTTGTGTCCGGGTCGTTGGCCCGCATCATTCCGCGTCGGGGCCTGGGATCGGCCAGAAGACGTAATCCCCGTCCGACTGCCGACTACAATCCGAGCCATATTCTGGAATCGGCGCCCGCCGCTCGCCACGGCTGGCCCGGTCTGCTACGATGCCTGCTTGGTCTATGACTGGAGTGACATGGCACACCGTGCCGCGGACGTGAGGTTACAACGAAATGAACAAGATTCGCCTGTTTACGCCGGGCCCCTGTGCGGTTCCCGAGGAAGTCCTGCTAGAGATGGCCCGCCCCTTCGAGCACCATCGCACCGACTGGTTCAAGGGCTTCATGAAGGCCGCAACCGAGAAGCTCCAGGTCGTCATGCAGACCAAGAACGACGTCATCATTATCACCGGCTCCGGGACGGCGGCGGCCGAGTCGGCCATCGTCGGCTGTAACCCGCCGGGCTCGAAGATGCTGACCATCGAAGGCGGAAAGTTCGGCCAGCGCTGGGGCGAGGTCGCCGAACAGTACGGCATGAAGGTGCATCGCCATGAGATCGAGTGGGGCACGGCGATCGATCCGCAGTGGGTGGCGGATTACCTCAAGCAAGACCCGGAGATCACCGCGGTCATGCTCACGCACAGCGAGACGTCGACCGGGACGGTCTGCGACCTGGAAGCGATCGGCAAGATCGTCAAGGCGGCCGGCAAGCTCCTCCTGGTTGACGGCATCACTTCGGTCGGCGCCATCCCGGTCTATCCCGACAAGTGGGGCGTTGATGTTCTCATAACCGGCGCCCAGAAGTCGCTCATGTTGCCGCCGGGCTTGGGTTTCCTCGCCGTCAGCGACCAGGCCTGGAGCATCATCGAGAACAACAAGCGCCAGCCGGCCTACTACCTCAACCTCAACAAGGCACGCAAGAGCGCCGCCAAGCACGACACGCCCTTCACCCCGGCCCACCTGCTCATTCGCGGCCTGAACAAGGCCCTCGAGATGATTGTCGGCGAGGGCATGGAGAATGTCTGGAAACGAGTCGCCGCAATGGCCGAGGCCTCGCGACAGGCCGGCGAAGCGATCGGCGTCCCCGTTTTCTCCAAGCGCCCCAGCGACTCGGTCACCGCGTTCTGCTGCCCCGAGGGCATAACCGTTCCCGACATCCGCAACGGCCTGAAGGAACGCTACGGCATCCAGTCCGCCGGCGGCCAGGACCACCTAAAGGGCAAGATCTTCCGATTCGGGCACATGGGATACCTTGACGACATGGACACCATGGTCGGAGTGGCGGCCCTGGAGCAGGTCCTCCACCGCCTGGGCCACAAGTTCGAGTTGGGCGCCGGTCTCACGGCTGCTCAAAGGGTATTCGCTGAGCGCCTCTAACCAACGCACGGCAAGCAACCAGCATCGACCGCGGCGGAATCCTGCACATCGCAGGCTTCCGCCGCGTTTGTCGCAAGTAGGGGGGTTCTCGCGAAGGAGAGTCTGCTAGGACTCCGTACCGTCGATGCTGCGGAGTTCGCTGGGTGCCACTGCTCTTGAGCAGTGCCCTGCCATCCCCAGTGCCGGAGCGTCGGGTGCCACGGCTCTGTGAGCCGTGCAGATTGTCGGGACAGAGTTGCTAGCCCTCGGATTGCAGCCCGGTCGACTGAAGGGCCGCCTCCAGCTTCGCCAGCCGCTCTTCGAGTCGCTCAATGCGCTGCCGGCTGGCCTCATCACGCTCGCGCAGCTCGGCGATCTGCCCGTCCTGGCTCTCCACCTTCTGGTGCAGCTCCTGGACCGCGGCGGCGGAGTAGATTGTCAGCGGGTACGGATCGACCTGGAGGATCTCCCGGCCATTGGGCAGCTTCTCGCCGCTCGACTTCACGTATTCGGGGAAGACCTCCGCAAACTCCTGCGCGATGACGTTCAGGTAGTCTCGGTCCTCGATGCTGGGATGTTCCGCCCGGTATGCGTCCGTGTAGCGGAACGACACGAGCCGCACCCTGTCGAGCAAGTCCAAGGCGCTCGAGACCGTTTCGACGTCCGTCTTAATGGCGGCATCGGAGTTTGAAGCCCATGAGCCCGCCGTGGCCTTGGAGGCGGTGCCTTCGACTTCCATTGTATTTGCGAGCGGGAATCTGTTGAAGCCAAACCGGCTGAAGTTCCCCGAGATGAAAAGCACGGTGTTTTCGGCCGCCAATCCAAGTATATTGCCGAGGGTGCTGTATTGCACTTGGCCTCGCATGGCGCCGTTGCTGTCCTGAAACTCGATTTGCCCCAGGACGCTGGCGTTGCCTCGCAGGATCAGTGACGAGCCGGACGTGCTATTCGTTGTCTCCAGGATAGCCGTGGCGCGCGTGTCCTCGATATGAAGGTCCGCCTCCGGACCAACCGTTCCCATGCCAACGTTCCCGGTCGCGTCATCGACGTAAATACGCGTAGTGCCGGCGGTCTGAAGCTCCAGCGGACTGTTGCTCGAAAAAGCGTCGGCGTAAACCGTCCCATTCAGGACCGCATCGTTCCCAAAGAGTGCGAACGGCGACGCCCCGATCGGCCCTTGTGGCCCCGTCGGCCCCTGCGGCCCCGTCGGTCCTTGTGGCCCCGTTGCCCCTTGTGGACCCACAGGCCCTTGTGGTCCCGCCGGTCCTTGTGGACCCACCGGCCCATCCGGTCCTTCCGGCCCATCCGGACCTTCCGGCCCCTGTAAGCCCTCAGCCCCCGTTGCGCCCGTTGTCAGGGCGGACTGCTGGTCGCCGCCCGAGCCCGGCACAACCACCTCCTCCAGCCCCGAAGAGCAAGCTGTCTCCAGCAGGCAGAAACAAGCCAACAAGGCTACCAGCGGCGAGGTTCGGTTCATTGTCTTCATAGCGCTCAACGCCTCCTGTTGCATTAACGCTCCCATTGTACACCAGCGCCGCCGCGCCTACGAAAGAAACAGTGCCCCGTTCTCGTTTCGCGGCACCGTCGGCGAGAGTCGCACCATTATGGGGGCTTACTCACCCCTGGCAGTCCGGTGCGGAAGTCTGCCTTAGACGGTGGTTTCCGCCGCCATCGTCGCAAGGGGGTTGATCGCGTATGATGCAGCCACATCGGCGGCGCCAAAATCGCCCGTCCACGGCTTCACGTCACGATGAGGGGTGGCCGCGTCCGGCGAGATCGACCTTGCTCGGGTCCGGCACATTGCCCGGCTTACGCGCCTGGAGTTGGGTGACGGGGAAGCCCGGCTGCTAGCTCGGCGGTTGGGCACAATCCTGGATTACTTCAAGCGAATCGAGGCT
>CAZUCH010000008.1:0-19779 GCA_964619045.1 uncultured Planctomycetales bacterium
AAAAAACCCCGGCTGCCTCGTGGTGGCCGGGGTCCGTCATCCAGTATTCTGCTTGTGGCAAGTCCTACGGAGACGAACGCAACCCCGGCACATCGGCACCGAGCGGGTTAAAGGGGGGCTGCATTGTCATCGGATCGTCCTAGCTTGATAGTCTCCCGTGCCCGAACAGCACGGCTCACAACCCGAGAAGTATCACTGCGACGTGGGGGTTGTCAAGTTCGGCCATGACAAGTTTCGACCACAATTGGAATGGCGGACGGTGGTAAGTGCATTAGTATTGGCGGCGTACACTGCGGGGCACCGCTGACGGCAGGGGTGGCCTCGGGTTGTTTTGAGGTCACTGGTCGAACGCGAATCGCCGACTGACGTACGGAAGAATGGTGAGAATGAAGGCGCGAATCCTCATTTCGCTGCTGGCGGCTGGCGTGGCTGCGGTCGCCACCTCCGCTCAGCCCGTACAGGGAGATGTGCGCAGCGCCGGTTTCGCCACCGGCAGTTTCCGCGTGGTACGCGAGGGCCAGTGGTTTCCCGTGCTCGTATATCTCAACGTCCCCGGCAGCGAGCTGTTCACCGGCACTCTGCGCATCGACGGCGTTGATCTGGACGGCGATCGGGTGGCATTTCGGCAGCCGGGCGTGACCGTGACGCCCGGAGCCGGTCCGCAACGCGTGTGGTGCTACGCAATCACCAACAACGCGCACGACGAAATGCCCCCGCAGGTGGATGTCCTCGACGCGAAGGGGGCGCTGATTACCAAGCTGGACATGCCGCAACCCAGTTGCATGCCGCTGCTCAACGACGACCTGTTGGTGCTGGACATCAGCCGCGATCGTATCACGCGGCTCAATGCCCTGGCCACCCCCGCTTGGACTCCCGGCGATCGCGGGGCCGGCAGCCGCAGCTTCTATCGCAACGTGGTCGTGGCCCAGATGCCGGCGGCCGACTTGCCGGATCGCTGGTGGGGGCTCGAAGCGGTGAACGTCGTCATCTGGGACCGCCCCGACCCCTCCGAGTTGAGCATGCCGCAGCGCGACGCACTCATCGAATGGGTGCGCAACGGCGGCCAACTGGTGATCGGAATCGGGTCTCAGTGGGATGCGTTACGCCAGAGCGATTTGGCCCCGATTCTCCCGCTGGCCGGCGCCGGCGAAGTGGTCGAGATTGACGACCTGACCGTCTTCATTCAGCGCATGGCACGCCCGGCGTTCAGCAAGCGGAGTTTTGATAGTCCGGTGGCGGTCACAACCGCTCAGCCGACCGCCGATGCGGTGCGGATTCTGGGCGAGTATGGGCCGCGTGGCTCGCTGTCCCTGATCACGATGCGTAGCGAGGGCTCGGGACGCGTGGTAGCCACCGCCGCCGGCATACGCGACCTGACCAGTATTCCGGTCGACGAGGCTCGCTTCTTCAACGCCCTGTTCGATCTGAATCGCCTAACCGAGGAGTTCAAGAAGAAACAGTACGACGGCATGCAGGGCATGTTGTTTCAGGCTACGCCGCTGTATGACGACGTCTTGGCGCCGACCGGCTTTGGTGGCACGCAGTCGGTCTTCGGCTTGATTGCGTTCCTGTTCATCGCCGGCTACGTCGTGCTGGCTACGATCGGGAGTTGGGTGTGGCTCCGCAGCCGGCGGATCACCAGCCTGAGTTGGACGGTCTTTGCCGGTTTCGCTGTCGTGGCCAGCGCGCTCGGCCTGGGAACGGTGGCGGGGCTGCGCGGTTTCTCGCGCGGCGTGCAGTCGCTCAACATCCTCGATCTCGAGGCCGGCGCGACGCGCGCCCGCGGACCGGTCATGTTCGGCTATCGCAGCCCTGTTCGGCAACGCGTCGAACTGACGCTACCGGGAGATGGTAACTTCCTGCGGCCGCTGCCGCGCAATCCGAAGGGGGCCGGCAGCTACGTCACGCCGGCCCGTTATGCGAGCATTCCAAGCGCCGCGACACTGAATGATGTGCTCATGCGGGCCACGCTCAAGCAGGTGGAAGGGTACTGGCACGGCGAGCTCGATGGCTCCATCCGCGGACAACTGCTCGTGGACCGCGGCACCGGACGGCTGGCGCCCGCGAGCTGGATTGTGAACGACTTTCCGGTCGATATCGAAGGCGGCGTGTTGCTGTTCATCGATCCGCGACAAGAGGAGATCGGCGTTCCTCGGCGCGCGGCCAACCTGACGACACTCTACGACAATCCGCCAGACCTGGCGGTTGTACCGCCGGCGATGAACATCCTGGCCGTGCGTTTGCCCCGGATCGAAGCGGGCGGACGTGCCGACAGGATCGGGAGCTCCCAATACGAGAAGCTGGACACGGAACAGGCCAAGTGGGCCAAGCAATGGATCGGCAAGCAGGATACGCAGGGGAACAAGCGCAAGTCCATGCCCGACCTCAGCACCTTGCGCGACGAACACTTCGTCTGGAAGCTCAGCGGGTATGGTGGCAGCGGCGAGCGCACCGTTCGGCGCTTGCTGTTGGCCTGCACGCGCAACTACTATCTGAACAACAGCACGCAGAACAGTTTCGACTCGCTCGACATGCCGCTGACCACCGCCGGACTGCCCAACATGGACGTCACGCACTGGCTGTTGGGCGGTAGGCAGCGCGGGCAGGCCGTGCTGCTGTGCTGGTCGCCCCATCCTGGTCCGGCTCGACTGCATCGCAACGGGGAGCCGCTCGAAGCGTATGATGGGCTGACGCTCTACCGGGTCCGGATTCCGATTAGTTACCAAGGCAACCCTCCACCGCGGGGACGCGATTCGTGATTATTCAGACGATCAACCTCACCAAGCGCTACGGCAAGCTGGTGGCCCTGAACAACCTACACCTCGACATCGAGGAGGGTGAGTGCTTCGGGTACATCGGCCCCAACGGAGCCGGCAAGACAACGACGATTCGCATTCTGTCGACTCTGCTCCAGCCGACCTGGGGCGAGGCTCGGGTGTGCGGGCACGTGGTGGGCTATGAGTCGCGCAAGATTCGGCCGCTGATCGGCTATGTGCCCGACTTCTTCGGCGCTTACGAGGACATGGTAGTCCAGGAGTACCTGGAGTTCTTTGCCAGTGCCTATGACATCACCGGCAAGAAGCGCACCCGGATCGTCGGCGACGTGTTGGAGCTGACCGACCTGAGCTTCAAGCACGACAGTCTGGTGGACTCGCTGTCACGCGGCATGAAGCAGCGCCTGAGCATCGCCCGCGTCCTGCTGCACGACCCCAAGATACTGATGCTCGATGAGCCGGCCAGCGGGCTGGACCCGCGCGCCCGAATCGAGATTCGTGAGTTGCTCAAAGAGCTGCACCGCATGGGCAAGACGATCATCATCAGCTCGCACATCCTGCCCGAACTGGCCGACCTCTGCACGAGCATCGGCATTCTCGAACAGGGCGAGATGTTGTTCCACGGCACGGTCAGCGAGGCACTCCAGCGAGCTCGGGTTGGCACGCTCGTAAACGTGGTGACTCCCGACGATCAGGAGAAGGCCCGACAGGTACTGTCCGGGCTGCCGAACGTCGAAGGTGTTCAGATTCGCGACGGCACCGTGATTGTCGATCTGAGCAGTGACACGCGTGACTTCAGCTTCATCGCCGCCGCCTTGCTGGAGAACAAGCTGCGCATCAGCGAGATCAAGCAGGAGGAAATCAACCTGGAGACGGCGTTCATGCGGCTGACCAAGGGCATAGTACAGTAGAGACTCCCGAACCCCGATGAGAATCTTCCATGACATAGGACTAGGGCTCTGGCGGCTGCTACCCGCCAACCCAATCCTCGTGCGCGTGGTTTCCGCCGGCGGGAAGCGCACTCGCCATCTGTGGGTCAGGCTAGCGTATCTGGTCGCCCTCGTGATCGTATTCCTGCTTGGCAAGGGGCTGCTCCTCGGCGGCGGCGGCGAGACCCTGGCCGACCTCGCCAAGAAGGCCACCAACACTTTCATGTGGGTCAGCATGGTGCAGCTTTTCCTCATGAGCTTCATCGCACCCGTTTTCTGCGCCGGCGCTATCACCCAGGAGAAAGACGCCAACACCTTCAGCATCCTGCTTACGACCCCGCTCAGCAACGCTCAGATCGTCCTGGGCTCGCTCTTTAGCCGCATCTTCTTCGTCTGGGTTCTGCTGCTCGCGGGATTGCCGATCTTCTGCATCACCATGATCTACGGCGGCGTCACCACGACCGAAATCTTCGAGAGCTTCGGGCTGGCGGCCTGCACAGGGCTGGTCACCGGCTCCATCGCAATCATGATCAGCTTCCTCAGGATCGGCACACGCCGCACCATCTTCGCTTTCTTTGTCGGCGTAGCCGTGTATCTACTAGCCGTGGGATTGACGGGCCTGACGGCCTTCGGGCAACTCTCCGCGGCCCCGGCGTCGACGACGATCCTCAGTTCGGTCAACCAATATCGCATGAGCTGGCTGGCACCTGTGCATCCTTTCCTGGCATTGTTCGTGGTCACCGGGCAGACCCCCGCCCCGCCGCCTTCGGACATCGCGGCCTACGCCTGGCCGGCGAGCTGGCTGCTGGCGTATCCACAATACGGGTACATGGCCCTGACCACGTTGGCCTCGGCGTTCATGATCCTGATCAGCCTGATCTACGTTCGCCGGGGAGCCAAGGAAGGCGAGACAACCATCTTCACACGCTTGGCGGAGCGGTTCACGCCGCAGCGCAGCGACGCGCGCACCCGCAAGCCGCGTCGTGTGTGGAAGAACCCCATCGCCTGGCGCGAAGCGGCTACACGGGCCTCGGCGGGCGGACGCTCGTTGATGCGCGCCGCCTTCATAGCCGTTGCTCTTGCCGCCGGCCTGGTTCTCCTGATCGCTCATCACAGCGGCAGCCTGGGACTGGCTACGGCGAGTCCCGCCTTAACCCGCTCGTGGCTGACCGCAGTGGTGTGGATCGAACTGGCCGTCATCCTGCTCGTCGTCACCAACACCGCCGCCACCACGCTCACGCGCGAGAAGGAATCGCTGACGATCGAGCTGCTGCTATCTACGCCGCTGACTAGTCGCTACATCATCGCCGGCATGTTGCAGGGGCTGGTGCGGCTGGTGATTCCGCTGATCGCGGTGCCGACCGTTACGGTGGCCGCTTTTGTGGGTATTGACTTGCTACGCTCGGGTTCGACCGTCCAGGTAACCACCATCGAGGCAGTTTTCTTGATGCCGCTCCAGGTAACGGCCTTCGCGGCTCTAGCGGCTATGGTCGGGCTGCATTTCTCGCTGATGTCCAAGAAGACGGTCCAAGCGGTGATGATCAGCACGTCGATCGTGATGGGGGCGGCCGGGCTGCTCTGGGCCTGCGGGCTGGCGCTGCGGGGGACCAACGCGATGGTGGCCGGCGTCGTGTTACCATTCACGCCGATGTGGAGCATCCAGGCCTTGTTGGACCCCTGGGACGTAGCCCGGCGCGCCACCGCCTCCGGCACCACGCTGACCGATCAGATGCTGACCAGTTTCCGCGTGACGCGTGTCGTCAGCAGTCTCGTCGCCGCCGCCGCCTATCTCGGCGCCACCTACGCCCTCTACAACGGCATGGTCCGCGGCTTCGACATGACCGTTCGGCGACAGTCCGCATAGAACCACGACAGTCTGTACAGGTCAACGAGATCCGCGTTGATCCGCGACAGTCTGTACAGGTCAACGAGATCCGCGTTGATCCGCGACAGTCTGTACAGGCCCACGGCAGTTTCGGTGGAGCGTCGTCGTTCCGCCCCGGAGGGGCGAGGGCGCATTGCCACGGGTGGAGCGCAGCGCAACCCGTGGATGCATGTGCGTTACCCCCGCATTTCGCCCCGGAGGGGCGAGGGAGGCCTCAACCAATGTCTCATGCGTCGCTGTGAATGCACCAAGCCCCGACGCCATAACGCCGGGGCTTGGTGAGTAGCTGTCTACTACGACACTCGGTCTACTGCGCCTGGAACTGTGCATCCAGCACGCGCGTGATCCGCGAGTGGCACTCAGTCAGGTGAGCGCGCGACGCGAAGTCGATGTTCGTGTCGCGCAGCGTCGTATTGATCTTCTCGCCCAACTCGCGCAGCGCCTGACGAACCATCGAGCGCACATCGCTCGACACGAGTATGCCGGGCCGCACGCGGGCCATGTTGAGCTGGATGTTGAGGTAGTCCTGCTGGAGGTTACGCGCCACCGAGTCGATCATGGGCTGCGAGTTGTCGTGACGCCCGCCACGCGCGTCAAGCTGCGCCCAAACCAGATCGCGCAGGGTTGTGATCGCCTCGGCGGCCGTGAACTTGTCATCGGCCGCGGACTTCAACTCCGCATCGTATATGCGCTGCAATACCGGCGCTGCGGTCAGGCTGGACATGACGGACATTTGCAGCCCGCGAATGCGATCGTGAATCGGGTAATCGAGCCGCATGCCGCGCCCCGCGCCCCAGTGTCCCCAGCGCGAGGGAGCCAGCCGGTTCAACACCTCCGGCTTGACCTCGAAGAAGTCGCTGCTGAACACGGTTTCGCCCAGGTACGCCAAGGCCGCGCGCTGGCGGTCCGGCTCGACCAGCACGAGCGGCGGTCGCTCGTTGGTGTCGCCCTTGAAGTCGTAATGGAAGTACTGGCCGCCCACGACCCGGGCCACGTAGTCCAGGTTGCTGACCCGCTCATACCACAGCGTGTTGAAGGCCCGCATCAGGAAGTACGGCGGCTCGCCGTCCTGCACGGCCCAGTCGGTGATGTCGGCCAGCAGGTTGTCGACCAACTCGATCCGCGCGCGGGCGTAATCGATCGGATCGGATGACAAGTCATAGCGGTTGACCAACGGGTCCGGCGAGAACACCCACATCGTGTCCCAGTCGGTCGCATACTGCAATTCCGGCTCCGTGCAGCGACCGGCGATCGCCTTGAGCATCTCCGCTTCAGGCTTGCCGTCAGGAATCGCGTACCCATACTCAACGGCCCACTCATCATAGGGGCCGATCGTCGGCGTCACGCAATGCCGCACGTTCTCCAACTTGTCGCCCGCGAAGAACAACAGCGGCGTGTAGTCCATGACCGAGGCCGTCGTGGGCTCGTCGGTCTCATTGCGCCGCCGCTTGATCTCGTCCAGCGTCAGCCAGGACGAGGCCTTGAAGTTGTGCCGCAGACCGAGCGTGTGCCCGACCTCGTGCGTGACGATCTCGCGAATCGACTCGCCCACCAGCCGTTCGGGGAGCTTCTTGTCGCCCGAGCCGGTCGCGATCATCGCGTGGTGCGCCAGCGCCAACTGGTGCTGCATTCCCCAGGCGTACTGGCATGCGCAACGGCCCTGCTTGCTCAGTTCCTCGTCCAGCAAATGCCACATTTGGTCGTCGGCGTCCGATGTCTCGCGGGCCAGCGCATCTCGCATGAAGTCCGGCACCATCTCGGGCTGCTCGTCCAACCAGCGCTCGAACCCCGGCCCCTTGAACCGCCCCAGCGACTCCGGCCCGTACAGGTCGAACTCGTACATCCAGGCCCGCGTGAAAGCGTCGTCGAACAGGATGTCGGCATCCAGAATCTCGCCGGTGCGCGGGTCCACTCGCGAGGGGCCAAACGCGAACGCCCGTCCCGAAACGCCCCAGCGGAAGAAGTTGTAGCGGGAATCCTCCGGGTCGTGGTCGGCATACTCGTTGTCGTCAGTCTGCTGTTGCACGATGATCGCGCCGGTAAACCCGATCTTCTCGAAGGCCTTGTTCCATTCCTCGATACCCTCGCGAACCCAGCGCCGCCATTGGATCGGCACGGTTTTCTCGATAATGAACACGATCGGCTTCTTGGGCGGCGAAAGCTCCAGCGACGGGTCGCGCTTCTCCAGATTCCAACGGTGAACGAAGCGGTCGAACAACTCACGCTCGTTGGCCTTCTTCGACCAGTCCATCTTAGCCGTCAGGAAGTAGCCTATGCGCGGGTCGGCCGCCCGTGACTTGTAGCTGCCCAGCTTCGGCAATCGTCGAAAGTCGTACGAAACCCCCACTCCGCTGCCGCCACGCCCGCCGCCCAGGGCCAGCTTCACGTCGATCAACACGTTGTTCGGGAAGACCTTGACCGTGTTCCACGTGCTCAGGTCGGGCCGCACAGCGCCGCCGAAGAGCGACACCTGCGCCAAGTCCGACTTCAACAGCCCCCCCATGTCGATCACCACGTCACCGGCCGGCGACATCGCCACGATCGGAACCGCGGCGATGAACGTGTCCGTGTAGGTGCGCTCGACCGCCACCGCTACCGGTTGACCCTCGGCGTTGACGTAACGCAGGTCGGGAGTGACCAGCTTGACTTGGTTGCCGGCCACTTGCCAGCGTATCAGTTGGTCGCCCCACATGAAACCGGCGAAGCGTCCGCGCGAGATGCTCGTCGAGAACAGCAAGTCCTGACCCAACAGAGCGGTCGGGATCTTGGCCAGCAACTTCTCGGGGTCGTACTGCTTGTCGGACGGGTCGTAACGGTACAGCGTGATCAGCCCCTCCAGCGGCTGCATGTCCTTGGTGGCTTCCGCTATGTCGGGGAAGCGCTTCTTCTCCTCCGGCTTGGTTCCGTCTGCTGGTGTTGGGATCGGCGCCGGTATGCCGCCCGGCGGCATGCCGACTTCATCTCCCGTGTGCTGACCGGCTTGATCGGTGGCCCACGATTGTGGCAGGGCCAGCCCCAACACGACCGGCACGCATAGCAGTCCCAGCAGCCAATATTGTCCTCGTCTACTCATGCTCGCGTACTCCTTTGGATGAATGGGATCGGCCCCGCAAGGTGCGGACCCTCGCTCCGGGCGGACCGGTGCGATTCTACCGCTCGCGGATGCACGCCGCGAGCAACATACAGTTTCCGACGTCCGGCACCCGCTCACTCTCCCGCGGGCACGAAACGCGACGCCAGCATCTCGCCGGCGGTCGCCGGCACGCCCCCGGCGGTCACGTCGGCCGGGACGTCCTTGATCACCACCGCCCCGGCTTCGACAAACGCCCCGACGCCGACCCTACAACCCGGGATCACGGTCGCGCCGATGGCTACGTTCGCCAGGTCGCCAATCACCACGCCGCCCGCCAGCCGCACCGCCGGTCCCAGGTAAACGCCTTTACCTATGACGTTGTCATGTTCCGCGATGGCCCCCGCCGACAGCACCGTGTGGGCCCCAATCCGCGCGTGAACGCAGATCGTGGCCCGAGGACCGATGATGACGTGAGCGCCGATCTGGGCCGAAGGCGAGATGCTCGCCAGCGGATGAATCGCGGATATCAACTCGAACCCCCTGCTCTGCAGACTCTCAGCCAGCGCCACGCGGGTCGGGTTGTCACCCACGGCGACGATCATCCGGCGAATGCCATCACGCCTCAGGCCCTCGATCTGCTCGGCGCCGCCTTTGACCGTCAGGCCGAACACGCTGCGGCCCTGCTGCGCCGGATCTGAGTCCAGAAACGCCGCCGGGCGGTAGCGGCCCGCTTGCAGCAATATGTCCTGCACCAGCTCGCCGAGGCCGCCGGCGCCATAAATGACCACATCGTCCATGACGATTACTCCCGATAATCTCTATCGGCCGAATCGACGTTACGGCTGGGACGATATACGCTGGCGCGGAATCTGGTACGATTGGCAGCCGCCGCCAAAGGGCCCCCGCGGATGGGGCCGCGACGGGTAGCCTGGGAGAACGATCATGCTGCGATTGATCTTGGCAATGACGTGTACGGTAATGGTGTTCGGGCAGTCGGCCGGCGACGATCCACCCGCTAATCCGCCCGCCGACCAGCCCGCGGCTTCGCAGCCCGCGGCCCCACCCTCGGCGCTACGTAACCCCGCTCAGGCGGACATCCTGAAGAACCTGCTCAATCGCCGCGAGCGGCCGGCGCCGATCCGGCCGCGGAATGACGCCGCCGGCACGACCGGCCTGGACCCGCGCGCCGTCGATGCCCAAGGCAACCCTCTTTTGCTCGAAGGCACGTTTCTGGTCGAACGGCCGGGCCGACTCGCCTACGAGCAGGACGCCCCGGTCTTCGTTTTCCGGGCAGGCAGCGACGATTCCGCGATTCGTACTATCCAGATTAACCCCAGCCAGCTTCTTGAGACGATGGAGCGGGAAGCTCAGGCCGGCTTCGAGGAGTTCATCATTTCAGCCGAGGTTGTTCGCTATAAGGAGTATAACTTCTTGAACATAAAGAAGTTACTGCGTCGAGTCAAGCACGGCAACCTGAACCCGTAGGTAGACTGCCCGCAGAATAGGCAAGGGGGGAGTAGTGAAAGTGGGGAACATAAAGTGTTACTTGAAGCAACGCCCAAGGCCCATATGTAGCTCCCTCTCACTGTTGGGCGCCACATGTGGGGTGAGACTCCTGCTGAACAGCCTGCCTTCGCTAGTGTTACTGCGAAGTTGGTAAAATTGGTAAGATATTGGGGTGGTGCCGATAAGAATCTGTGGTATTATATGAATACTCGATTGGTGCCTCGTTTTGTTGCGTGTGCCGATCGAACGGCCCGGCAGTCGCCGACCGTTGGCAGATGTGGATCCCGGTCGGCAGGGTGGCTCACGGATGGGCCGCGAACGACCGTATTGCATCGGCCAAGCATGGACGCTTTGCCGATGCTGCTAATAACGCTGGGATGCTCGCCAGCAACACATATTTTGAGGGTAGCCGACCGATTCGACGTCCCCAGCCATCATCAGGATTCTTTGCTGAAGATTAGTCCACGCTGATGGTCCCCTCGCTCGAACCCCACTCCTCCCTTGGGCGTCATTCGTCGGCTACCCGCCCCTTTTTCCCCCGCCACCGTGTACCTCCTGTCATACCCACCGACCACGGCGTCAATCGCTCATCACCGATTGGTCCACACGCGCGCCAGGAGATCCGCTAGGCGCCGGCGGTACGAATGTTGGGCGCGGACGTGCTTCTGAGCTCGCTCGACACGACTCTGGACCGCCTTCGTGCGCTCCCGGATGGCCTTTAGTTCGCGGCGCAGCTCGGATACGTCGGCAAAGGGCTCGAAGTGCTGCCCACGGCGCAGGACATCGCCCAAGCTCGCCTGAAGCGATCCGCCGCCAGTGCTGTGTACCAGAAGCGGCCATCCGCGCTCCGCCGCGGTCAACAGCCCGGGGCCGAGCGGATCGGGCCGGCCGGCCGCGATGCAGGCCAGCGGATTGGCACCGGGTTCAAGCTGGAGCCATTGCGCCAGACTGGTTGCGGGGGTCGAGAAGCCTCGCAAGGCGAGTCGTTGCCAGCCGTGACCGATTGTCAGCACGCCGACCCGGTCGTCGGCCAGGGCGCGCGCCAGTCGTTCGAGAATCACGCTCGGGATTACGACCTGCTCGACCAGGCTTGCGAATCGCTCACGCAGTGTCCGGTCGATCAGCTCGACGTGGCAATCACGCTCGGCTCGGACCAGCAGCTTGGCCGGCTCCGCGATGCGCGGCGTCTGCCAGACTCGGGCGGCGGTGACGCGCAATTGTCGCCATAGTTTGCGATGCGTCGATTCCCGAATGCCGAACGTCTCGGGCCGGTCGTCCGGCAGGTCGGCGATGAGCACGATCGTGTCGTCGTCGGCGGTAGAGGGGCGATCCGAGTCGCTCTCGTCGGCGCCCCAGTACCAGTCCAGAACCGCATCGGATGGCGCGCCCGCGGCGAGCAAACGCTCGGCGATCATGGGCGACGCAGCCAGGTAGAGAGTACCGTCGTCGGTGTACTGTCGCGAAACGCCCGTTTCGTCGAGAATCCAGGCGGCGGTGATGCCGCGCAACGTCGCCGGCAGAGCGGCGCCCACGTGATTCACGCAGATCGTCAAGTGCGGCCGGAACTCGGCCAGCGCGGCACAATGAGCGAGCATATGCACATCACGGGGCGTGGTCACGGCCCGGCACAGCGTCTCCAGATCCAGTTGCCGAGCCGCCCGCGCGAGGCTCGTCGCCAGAGCGTGCGTCGCCGAGCCCGGATTAAGCGACAGCACGGCCAATCGCGGCGGCGATTCGGGATCGCCCGGCGGACCAGCGGGGGCGGCGGCGAGCGTGGCCAGAGCGCTGGAACGCTCTTGCATAGCCGCCTTGCCGACTCGCCCACAAATGGCCTGCAACTCCGCGATTCGCGCCGCCGGAACCAGGTCTGGAAGTAGGATATCGCCCGGCGGCAGCAGACCGGGGTGGCGCTCCAGCGCTTCCGCCAGTGAATCGGCCGGGCGCGTCGGCTCGGTGAATACACAACGCCCGGTGCTGATGGCGGCGGAGAAATCGTTGGCTCGCAGGACGGCGGCCACGACCTCGATGTCGGGCTCGAAGACGAAGACCGCCTGATAGGGCGGCAGGTGCTCGAGCAGGAAGAGCAGCTCCGACCCGGGGCCGCAACAGGGCAGAGCGACATTCTTGCCGGCGGAGTCGTACTTTGCGAGCATCCCGCGGGCACGCGTCAGCGGCGCGGAGCTGTCACCCAGCCACGTCGGCGGCTGACCCTCCGGCTCCAGCCGATATGTCACGAAGTCGTCGAGCGCGTGTGCCGCGCGCCAGTTGGATGGAAGTGTGGCCTGGCGCAGCAGCGCGGCCAGCTTTGGTTGCGCCGCATCCAGCGCGTCCAGATTGGTCGACCAGGTGGCCGGATCGAGCGGGACGGGCCGATAGTCGTCCAGATGTTCGAGAGACGCGGATGTGGTGTCGGCAGTCATTATCTTGCCGGGTAGCTCAGCGCCATCCAGATCAGCAGCGCGAACCAGGCACAGAACACTACGCCCAGTACGATCAGCAGCCGCGATGACCGGCGCGGGTACGTCCCGTGCGGTGCGTCGGGCGGCGTCGACGGTTTGGTATCAGCCATCACGTTATCCAGTAGCAGGCGGGTCGGCGGCGGGGCCGGTGGCATCCTCCCCCGAGGGCCAGCCCGCCAGACGTCTCAACTCGGGTCGTACCATTTCGATGCACAAGGTCTTCAGCGTACTGGCGACGGGAATCGCGAGCAACATGCCCAGCAGCCCGCCGAGTTGAGCACCGATCAGAATCGCGATCACGATCGCCAAGGGATGCAGCCCGGAGGAACGTCCTTCGATGTACGGGCTGAGGACAAACGACTCGAGAGCCTGCACGATCACGTACACGCCCATGGCCATCACCAGCGGAACGGCCCACGGTTGCCCGGCCTCCGAGGCACCCAAGTAAGCAAACAGCAGCGCGGGCGGCAGAGCCAGCAGCGACATGAACGGCACCAGATTGAGCGTGCCCGCCAACACGCCTAGCGGCAGGCTGTACGGAACGCCGGCGATCGACCAGCCGATGCCGGTCAGCGTGCCGACGCCGATGCAGACCAGCAACCGGCCGCGGAAGAAGTTGGCCACGGCCGAGTCGATTGTCCGCACCAGATGAACGACCGTGGCGCGAAATTGGGTCGGCAGATAGTCGTGCAGCAACTTCGTCACGTCGTTGAAACGCCACAGGATGAAGAAGGTGTACATGGGGATCAGCACGAGCAGCGAGACCAGATTGGCGACGTTGGAGAGTGCCGCGATGCTGTAGCCAAGGATGGAGCGGGCCACGCTCGTCCCGTGCTCGGCCAGCAGCGGTCTCGTCATACTCCACCAGTCGTCGCCGGCCGCATCCGGGCCGGATGACTCGGCGGCCGGCGAGTCGGCCACGCTTGTGATCGGGGCGGAAGTGCTTGGCTCACCAGCGCCGTCGCCGCTCTCGACCGAGGCGGCAGCTTCCTCATCGAGCATGTCATCGTTGGGCGTGGTGGTGCGCAGCTCGTCAATCCACTCGCCAAGAGCCACGCTGTAGGCTGGTATGTTCTGCTCGAGCTGCTGGAGCTGCGCGATCGTCTTGCTGCCCAGGTAGAAGCCGCCCCCGATTACCAGCGCTCCGAAGATCCCGAAAGTCACGATCACGGTGTGTAGTCGTTGGACGCCGCGCGTCTTCTCGAACCACGTCACGAGCGGGTTGAGCACGTAGGCGATGGCGGCCCCGACCAGCAATGGCGTGAACACGCTGCGCAGAATGCTGGCGATCCAGCACAGCAAGGCGAGCCCAGCGACGAGGGCTGCGAAGCGTAGCCACCGCTTGTTGGACTCGGACAGCTTGGGCAGGTACTCGTTCATTGGTCGATGGCCCCTTCGTCGTCATCGTCGCTGTCGAGGTCGATCTCGTGTGATTCGAAGGCGGTGTCAAAATCGTAGACGTCGTCGAAGTCGGTGACATCGTCGGAGTCCTGCTTGCCCATAAGTTCGAGATCGATCAGCAGGTACACCATCTCGCCGAAATCGCGAGTGCGGTTGATGTTCCAACGACGGAGCACCATTCGTGCCAGCGGTCCCCAGCGGCGGAGGGCGAATACTCGCAGAGCTCCGGCAAGTTCCTGGCCGGTGACGTGCCGCGGCTCGGACGTGGGGGGCTCGCCGTGCTTGTAGCGGGCGGCGAAGTCGAGCCCGCTGTGGAGAAACTCGAACGCCTCCAGCGCGTACCGCCCATCCTTGCGAACGGCTTGCTCGAAGCGTCGCAGGAGTTCTAGATCCATGACGTCGGCGCTCTCCCTGCTCATGAGTCCGAGTTGCCCGAATCCTGGCCCGCGGCCGGCGGGCTGTCCGTCCCGGACTGCTTGCCGCGTGGACGGGGGCGTCGCCCTCGTCCTCGGCGTCGCCGGCGTTTGGATTGTGCTTCACTTTCTGTTGGTTTGTCAGCGCCGTTCTCGCCGCCGGCCTGACCGGTCGGCGCGGCTTCCTTGCTGGGGGGGCTCGCGCCGCCGTCCGGCTTGGCCGTTGTCGTTGGTTCGGCCAACGGAGCTTCTCCGGCGGGCCCTCGGCGTCGTCCGCGTCGTCGTCGTCCGCGGCGGGAGGACTCGCCCGTCGGGGTTTTCTCTGGCGTTTCCTTGGGGGCCTCTTTCTTCTTCGGGCTCGCTTTGACTTGGCCCGTCCTGGTGGGCCGCGGGGGGGGCCGCACAGGTGGCGGCTCCACCGGCCTGGGGGGAGCCGGGGGTAGATTGAAAGCCTTGATCGTCTCGAGCGGCACGGTCTCCACGCTACCAGTATCCGTGCGCACCCGTACCAACTGCGTGATGATATGCCGATCGATGACCGTTCCCGTTCCGACTTCGATCTCGACCCGGCTGCCTATGCGCGGCAACTTCTTGCTCATATCCTCGTAGACGACGTGCTCGTAGCGCAGACAGCAGCGCAGACGCCCGCAGCGGCCGGAGACCTTGCTGGGATCCAGCGTGGACTTCTGGAGCTTGGCCATCCTCATATTCACGGCCTGGAGCTTCTTGAGAAAACCACGGCAGCAGCATTCGCGGCCGCAGATTTCATAGTCGGCGACCAGACGAGCTTCGTCGCGCGATCCCACCTGGCGCATCTCGATGCGCGTGCGATAGCGGAACGCGAGGTTCTTGACCAGGTCTCGAAAGTCGATGCGCCCGAGTGCTCCAAAATAGAAGATGATCCGTTCGCCGCCCAGCAGGCGTTCGGCCGTGACGATCTTCATGTCCAGCGACAGCGCGCTGGCCTGCTCGGCGCAGAATGCGATGTCATCTCGAATGTGTGAGTCGAGGTGTTTTTGGTCGTTGGTGTCCTGCTCGGTTGCGACACGCAGGATGCGACCGGCGCGCTGCTGGCAGAACTCGGGGCCGCTGTTCTTGACGTAGGCTCGCAGCGCCTCGCGCGGAACCGTCAGCTCATACCCGTGTGAGCAGGCCCCGAGCATTTCACCGATCTCGATTCCGCGGTCAGACTGCAGGACTACCTTGTGGTTGCAGGGAATGACCAGGCCGGCCTTGTGCGAGAACTCCCCGACCCAACCCATTGCGCCGTAGCGCACAGCTCGCGTGGTCCGTGGACGATCCGGTGCGGCGTTCGGCCGGGCAGCTCCGCCCCCGTCCGGAGCGCCGGAGCCCGCCTTGTTCGTGGATGACGGCATATGGCTTCCGTTAGAGATCACTGACACGCCCGCTACCGAGCATGCTTATATTAGGCGGGGTGTATTGTGGCCTCAGTCGGGGACTGCGACAAGCTGATTGAGCGTTCGCCGGCCGTCAATCTCCTCGATTCCGACCCACAATCGGGAGTTTGCCAGATCGCGAGCCGCCGGCAGATGATAGAGTTGCTTGTCGGTCGCGCCGGGTGCCACGTTGAGGAATGCGCCCTCGACCCGCGGGCGGTCCAGCGGCTGGCAGAAGGCACTGAAGCTGACCGGGTCGGGTGAGTTGTTCAGCAAGGCCTGCTCGATAACCAGCGTGTCGCCGTCCCACCAGGCGCGGCTCTGCACGCTGATGTCGCGCAGCGCCACCTGGAGCCCCACCTCAAGACTCAATTCCAGCGCGTCTGGCCGGCGAATGTGAACGTCCACCGTCAGTGTGCGCTCGGTGGCCAACTGCCGTGGCGGAATGGTGAATTCGAGCGGGACGGCCAGCGTCTCGCCGGCGCCCAGCTCCAGTTGAATCAGCCGGGGGCGCACCTCCCACCCGAATGGTGCTTCTAGCTCAGCCGTGCCAGCCAGCTCGGTCGAGTAGAAGTTGGTCAGCCTGAGCACCGGCCGCGGCTCGGGATCGTGCAACTGCAGAGACGTCGGGCTGACCGAGAAGCTGTCCTGTAACCGCAGCAGCGCCGCGTCCACGTTCTCGATGATCAGCGGCATCGGCGACAGCGGCACACGCGCCACGGGCCCGTCGAATGTCAGCGGCTGGGACTCGCCGAACAGGTTCACCGCCGTGGCCACGCCGCCCAGATACAAGTCGATCATGGCGCCGGTGTCTTCCACCCGCCAGGTCCAGAGAACCAGCAGGCGGCGCGAACCCCGCGCGAACAGCACCGCTACCACGTCGTCGGCCAGTGCCAGCGACGCCACCGGTTTGTAGTTGCCCAGGTAGTGCATCAGCGTGCGCAGCGGGATGAACTCATCCGTCGGCTGCCAAACCACCTCGCCCCCGCCGACCGCAGCCTCGAACGGGGCCGGCACGTACAGGCGATCGGGGGCCATGGCCCGGGCCAATACGACCCGACGGGCCATGTCGATCAGGCGATCGGTTTGCGACAGATGTTCGTCGCGGTCCAGTCCCAGAGTCAGCCAGCGAGCCGGGCCGTGTTGGTCGGAGTCGGCGGATGCCTCCGTGGTCACGCCCGGGGCGGCGAACCAGAATGCCATGTGCCAGGGCAGCGAGCGTGTCGGGAGGTCGCCGGGAATCCAAAGTGAGTAGGCGTGTGGCTGTTGCGCGCGGGGCAGCGATTCCCAGGCCGGCTCACCTTCAGTCTCCGGGCCTTCGTCCGCCAGTATGTCCGTCGGGGGGGCATCGAGTACCGAGCGCGGCACGACGGTCTGTGGAAATGCGACCAGCCGGTCCAGCTCGGCGCGTACCGCTTCCACTGCCGTCGCGTTCCACCCGACCGAATGCCGTAATTCGCGCGCCTCGTCGCCCAGTTGCCACGCCGTAAACTGCCCGCCAAGCTGGGCGAGCACCGGGGCGGCTTGGCTGGTCCACAATTCGTCAGTGGTGACCATGTGGCTGGTTGCCGGGCGCTGGTCGGAGCCCTCGACTCCCGGCGCAAGAATGACCCCGGCCGCGTCGATCCGGTCGAGGATCAAGCCGTGGGCCAGGTCACGAAGTTGGCGTAGATACTCGACGTCGCGCCGATCGCGGGGATTGCCGATCATGGGCAGGCCGATCTTGACGGCCCCACAGCCGAGCGCCTTGCATAATTCCCAGACGCCGGCGGGCTCGCTGTCTGGCCAGGGCCCGATAACCACGCCCAGCGACGGATCACGCGCCGACTGGTGTTCCAGCTCGGGCAAGACCGCAAATCGGATGTCCCTCTGAGCCAGTTCGTCGTTGCCGCGCCCCAGTCGGGCTCGGGCCTCGTACATCCCGGGCGGCAGCGTCGGAACCGCGATACGCACTTCCTCGGTCTCGTGGGCGCCGATTTCGGCGCCCTCGGACAAAAGTTGCTCGCCTGACTCAGAAACGATCTCCAATTCGGCCCACAGTGGGGCCAGCGTGGCGTTGTGAACGTCAAGGTGGCAGTACTCGACCGCGCCCGGCTTGATGATCCCCCCTGGATTGGACAGCCATAGCCGCAACCGCGGCCGGCGAATCACACGCACGTCATCGAACCAAACCCGCGCGTCGACTTCTTGCCGCACTATCGGAGCCACGTCCGTCTCGTTGGGCTCCTCGAAAACGTGGTTCTGGAGCACCCAGAGTTGGAGCCGCAAAGTGTGCGCGGCGGGGAACTCGCCACGCAGCGGAATCTCGACCCGCTGCCAGCCTTCGGAACCCTCGGGACCACGGGAGCGGACCAGCTCGCTGACGCTATCGCTGTCGGGGATATGCCGGCCGGCTTGGTCAACACGGTAGCAGGCCAGCAGGGCGGCGGCCTGCTCCAGGCCCTCGGGCCGGATGTAGGCCTCGATCAGATAGTCAGAATCGGGAGCGATGGCCAGATCGGTGTGGGAGTACTCGTACGCGACGCTCCCGCCGAGGATTGTGAACCGGAAGGCGGGCGGGGCCAGGTGGCCGACTTGGTCATCAAACTTGGCCACGGAGTAGTCCGGCAATCCCTCGCCGGTCAGCCGCTGCCAGAACATGGGTGTGTCTTCGTAGTTCCCGAGCGGACGCTCATTGAAGTCGAAGCTCTTTACTGTCCTATAATAATCAGCGCCCTGGACGTTGATCAGGGTCTCAAGCTCGCCGGGGGGCGCGGCTAGAGCGCTACCGACCGCGATGGCGTACAGCGCCAGCGCCGCCGGCGTCCAGCGTGAGACTGCGGGCGCGCGGAACTTGCGAGTCATAGTACCTGTTTCCATCGGATGGGACGTTGGGGGGCGTTGAGGCCAACCAGCGGCATATGTTGCACCGGCATATGTGGCACCGGCATCTTGCCGGTGTAATCACAGGCTGGAAGCCTGTGCCACAAGTTCTGGGATGAACTCTACTTATCGGTCGCCGTCATGCGGGCGATTGCCTTGTTCGCCATCTGCCCGATCACCATGACGATGGCGATTGTTAGCGCGATGCCGACGATCCAGACCCATCGCCCGTGCTCACTTTTCGAGGTCACTTCCTGGAGACCGACGGCCAGGAAGACGGCGGCGCCGGTACGTGGGGCGATGCCGACCACCGTACCGATCGCGTACGCCAGCGGGTTGACGCGTGTCGCCGCCATGACGAGGTTCGTGACGGCGAAGGGCGAGGTCGGCGGGATACGCACCAGTGTGACGATCAGCAACGTCTTCCAGAAGCCGCCCCGCAACAAGGTGTCGTAGACCGCGCGCCACTTCGGCTTTTCCTCGATTATGCTGATGACGCGGTTGCCGGTGGCGCGCAGCGCGATGACGTACGCGATTAGTGACGCCCCTAGAATCCCGGCCAGCGATGCCGGAAACCCCAGCCAGAAACCGAACGCCCAGCCGCCCAGCACCGCCTGGATGTGGGTTGGGAAAATCGCCAGTCCGGCACATACCGCAACGCCCAGTACGTAGATCAGTACGCCGGCGGTTTCGAGATCCCGCAACCACGGCCCGATGACGTTGATCGTGAGAACTAGCGTCGCCAGCCCGACCATCGGCAGTGTCGATGCCACTATCGCAAGCGGCCCGGCCGGCCCGAGTCTGCGTAGCGTGGCCTTGACGCCCCGCCAAATCGAAGCCGGGGTCGGTTCGCTCTTTTTCTCGCGTTCTACGCTACTGTCCTGCATATCCGTCCTTCGAACAAAGAAGGGGATAAGTTCATTATTGATGGCTGCCGGTAGGCTAGCATACCACGAGAGCGCGAGCCGGAAAAGGGGATAAGTACAATATTGGCGGGGATAACTGTCGGGGAGACAAGGGAGCCACCCCGCCAATATTGTACTTATCCCCTTTTCCTGACGGCTGCGATCACGCGCTGAA
>CAZUCH010000009.1:0-19531 GCA_964619045.1 uncultured Planctomycetales bacterium
GTCGGCCGCTACGAGCCTGTGCCGCGGCCCGCTAGCCCTTCAGCGCCTCGGGGTTAAGGGCCTTGAGATCGTCCGCTACGAACAGGCCATCCTTGCGGATCAGCTCGCCGTCGAAGTAGATCTCGCCGCCGCCGCACTCCGGCGTCTGGATCATCACCATGTCCCAGTGAACCTCGCTCTTGTTTCCGTTATCGGTCTCGTCATAGGCCTGGCCGGGGGTGAAGTGGATCGAGCCGGCGATCTTCTCGTCAAAGAGAATGTCCTTCATGGCCTTGTGGATGTACGGATTCACGCCCAGGGCGAACTCGCCCACGTAGCGTGCTCCCTCGTCGGCGTCGAGCACTTCGTTGAGCTTGACCGTGTTGGAGCTGGTGGCCTCGACGACCTTGCCGTCCTTGAAGACCAGACGGATGTCCTCATGCGTCTCGCCGCGATACATGGTCGGGGCGTTGTAGTGAATGACGCCGTTGACGCTGTCGCGCACGGGCGCCGAATAGACCTCGCCGTCGGGGATGTTGTGTTTGCCGGCGCAGGCCACGGCTGCGATGCCCTTGCAGGAGAAGCGGAGGTCGGTATCGCGCGGCCCCTTGATGTGTACCTGATCGACGGCCGTCATGCGCTTCTTGAGGGCCGCCATTGCGCGGTCCATGCGCCCGTAGTCCAGCGTGCAGACGTCGAAGTAGAAATCCTCGAAGGCCTCGGTCGACATCTCGGCCAATTGGGCCATGCTGGCACTGGGCCAGCGCAACACGACCCAGCGCGTCTTGGGCACACGCACGTCGATGTGGACCTTCTTCCAGACCGTGGACTCATATATCTTTTGTTGCTCGGCGGGGACATCGGATAGTTCGGAGACGTTCAGCCCGCCGCGCGCCCCGATGTAGCACTGCACGTTTTCCATCTGGAGCCGTTCGACGTCGGCCATCAGGTTCCACTGCTCTTCGGTGGCCACGCGCATCAGAGCGCGGTTGATCTGGACGCTCTTGAGCATGACGAGCGGGTGGGCGCCGGCCTCGTGGGCCAGTCGCACGCACTCGGCCGTGAACTCGTGCGGGACGTCGATAGCCTCAATCAGGATCTTCTCGCCCGGCTGCACGGCGCAGGAGTAGTTGACGAGCGTGTCGGCTAGTTTGGTGATGCGGGGGTCGGTCATTGTGGTCCTCTCTCGTAGCGGGCGCGTGCTCGCCGCGCTGGTCTCCGTGTATCAGCCCGGATTATGCCGCCAACCGGCCGCAGTGGCCAGTCGGAGTGGCCTACCCCTGTTTCATGTGCCAGTTGCCATGGGAGCCCGGTCGTTGGCTTCCGTTCTCCCTTATTCTCTCTTACTCGCGCTTCGTCAGCGCCCCAATCCCACGGATCTGCTTGGTCACTTTCGGATCGCCGGAGTATTCCACCGTGCCGACGCCGGCGATTGTGACGTCGAGTTCCTTGACGGCATGCACGCTGGCGCTGCCGACGCCGCTCAGGTCCACATTCACGTTGTCGGCCATCAGCCTGGAGCAGTCAACGCTGCCGGCGCCCGCGACAACCAGCACCAGCTTCGCCGTCTCGCCGCTCACGACGATGGTGCCGGTCCCGCCGAGGTCGACGCTGAGATGCTCGTTCTTCAGCTTCTCAATGGCCACGCTGCAGGCGCCGGAGCAGAGAAGATCCCGCATGTCGGGAACTGTGGCTTTGATTACCACCGGCGTTTCCGGGGATATCCCGCGATCGGGCTTGATGTAGAGGCGGCGGTTCCTGACTTCCGTGCTCAGCAGCGGCAGAATGTTGTCATCCGCCGTGATTTCGAGTGGCTGTAGCGGCCCAATCGTGATCTCGAGTGTGCCGGCTCCGCTGAACTCGAGCTGGTCAAACTCGGCAACGCCGCGCGTCTCGGTCTTTGGCACGCCACTGCCCTTGACGGAATCATCGCCACGGTCGCAGCCGCCGGCTGCCAGAATCGCGAGCAACATGAGCGACAGGGCTGTTCTTCTCACAGCGCATCTCCGTTGGATGTTGTCGAGCTTGTATATCCCGCAATCATACTGGCATTCGGGCACGTTGCCACACCATTCGCAATCTTGGCGAACGGCATCGACATCTTGACACCCCCAGCGGCCTTGGCTAGCCTCGCATGTTCACCTAATGTGAGGCCGCTCATGGAAGTCCGCATGGACTTAGCGCAGATCCGGATCTCCGAGACGCACGACCATCAGGTCATCGTGCTGCGGGAGAGGAACGGCCAGCGACTGCTGCAAATCGTTATCGGCCTTACCGAGGCGTTGGCGATCGACCGCCGCGTGAAGTCGGTCCAGTTGCAGCGCCCGATGACGCATGACTTGTTGGCCGACATCATCGAGCAACTGGGCGGCGAACTCGAGAAAATCGTCATCAACGATCTTCAGGAGCACACCTTCTACGCTCGGCTGGTGATCCGACGTCAAGGCGAACTGATCGAAGTGGACAGCCGCCCATCGGACGCGATCGCGCTGGGCGTGGCCAACGAAGTGCCGCTGTACGTCGAAGACCACGTGATCACCGCGGCGTCTCAGTGAAGAACCGCCCTTCCATCCCCTGGTATCCACACATCAGAGTGCCGGCACTGACCTCGCTTATGCTGGGGTTCTGTCTGTGCGCAAGCGGCGGCTGCACCTGGATGTCCTACATCGGCACCGACGACACCGGCGCCGAGTTCGGCAAGACCTACTTCGTCGGCGGAGCCGGCCCGATTGGGAGTGCCGTCGGCGTAACTACGGTTCCCGAGGGGTTGCGCCGCGCCGGATACCGGGGCGCGATCGAGACTTTCGGCTGGCAAAGCGTGGTCGGAGGCACGCTGCGCGATCAGACCGACCGAGCCCGCAACGAAGAGGAAGCCCGCCGATTGGCACGTCGGATTCAGGACTACCTCGACAAGCACCCCGGCCGCCGTGTGAACATCATTGCCCTGTCGGCGGGAACGGGAATCGCGACCTGGGCGCTCGAGTCGCTTGATCAAGACTGCCACGTTGGAACGGTCGTGTTCATGGCCAGCAGCCTCTCGCGGCGTTACGACTTGAGCCGGGCGCTGGGCGCGATCGACGGCGAGTTGCACAACTTCTTCTCAGCCAACGACCAAGTCCTGCGGTACGGCTTGCCGATCACCGGCTCGATCGACCGGCAGCAGAGCTGGCCGAGCGCCGCCGGGCTGTACGGTTTCACAGCATCGGCCCGCACCAGCCACGAGGACCGCCTGCTGTACCTCCAGAAGCTCTTCAACCACCCGTATCGACTGTCGTATCGCCGCTACGGCAATTACGGGCAGCACACCGACGGCGCGAGCGAGAAGTTCATCCGGCGAGTGATCGCGCCGCTGCTCTCCGAGCCACTACCACAGCGGGATTAGTCTGAGATGGCCCCCCCTGTGGGACCGGGTGCGTCTCGACGTACCCGCCACCCAGAACAGAGCCCCGAGCGTAAGCGAGCGGGCCCGGCCCCCTCAATCCAGGACCGGAAACTGCGATAGCCCCGCCCCAAAACGCCGCTCTCGCCACAGGTAGTGGGGTTGCCGGCTCGTGGGCGACATGCTATGATGGCGGGTCTGTGAATATTGGGAGACGCACTATGTCCATTGACCGTTCGCTCCGCTCCGCGAGCTCGCTCGAACGCCACCGCAACGTCCTGACGCGCGCCGAGCGTGTGATGTTGCTGCAAAACGAAGACCGCTGGCCCGAAGACCAGAGCCCCTTGGGACTGCCCAAGGTAGCCCATCGCAAGGTCAAGACCACCGGCAAGACCAAGAAGACAGACGAGGAAGCCGGCGAGGGGCCGAAGGCTTAGTCTCCTCCGCCTGCCGGCCCGCGGCGGAGTCACGCCCGGGTCGCGGTGCCCTGAAGAGGGGGCGGCCGGGTCTCGTGCTCCCGCCCGCGACCAGCAGCCCTTGAGGTGCATGCCCCACGGTTGCGCGCCAGCTCCCATCTGCCCGGCGATGCGTTTTTCGCCCCTAAACACTCCCGGGCGCGAACCAGGGGCTACGAGACACGTACCCAAACTAGCCGGCGGCGGCTCCGCGCCCACGCCGAACGATTGACAACCGTCAGGCTGTGCTTACATTGTCCTGCTTGACCTGGCTCCGAAGATAACCGTTCATTTGCTGGTCGCGGCCGACTTCCCCGCGGTAATGGTGCAATATGGCCCATCAACACCTCTCGACTCAATCCGAAACCGGCAGAGCGACCGCCAAGCTCGTTGCCACACTCGTCGGCGGCGTCCTGGTTCTCACCTCATTCGTCGCCGAATGGACTTTTGGTGCGCAGGGCGGCGTTTTCTACCGGGACGTACTGGCCGCCATCGGCGCGCTGCTACTGGCGGTCCCCCTCTGGTGGCACGCCATTAAGTCCCTGGTGACCGGCAACATGGCCATGGACGAAATGGTTGCCCTGGCCATCCTTGCCGCCATGGCCGCCGAGCAATACCAAACCGCCGGCGTGGTCGCCTTCTTCCTGCTGATCAGCATTCTCATCGAGACCCGAACCGCCCTGGGGGCTCGGGCCGCGATCGAAGGCCTCATGCGCCTGACGCCGACCAAGGCTCGCAGACTGCTGGATGGCGGCTCCGAGGAGGAGGTCGAGGCCCACGCCCTGAAGCCCGGCGACCTCGTGCTCATACTCCCGGGCGACAATATCCCCGCGGATGGAGAGATCGCCGACGGCGAATCCACGATCAATGAGGCCAACATCACCGGCGAATCGCTCCCGGTCGAAAAAGTCACCGGCGACGAAGTCTTCGGCGGCACCAGCAACGTCACCGGCGCCTTGCGCGTCAAAGTCACCAAGGTCGGGCACGATACCACTCTCGGCCGGGTCCAGGATCTGATCCTCGAAGCTGAACGAACCAAAATCCCCCTCATGCGGCTGATCGACGAGTACGCCGCCTGGTACACGCCGGTCGTGCTGATGATCACCGGCGTCGTCTGGTTCTTCACCAAGGACATCAACAAGACGATCGCGATGCTCGTCATCGCCTGCCCCTGCGCCCTGATCCTGGCCACCCCGACAGCGATCGTGGCCTCCCTCTCGGCCGCCGCCCGATTGGGCGTCTACATCAAGGACGTCACCAACCTGGAATGGGCCCGCAAGCTCACCGCCGTCGTCTTCGACAAGACCGGCACGCTGACGACCGGCCAGTTGGCCGTCACCAGGCTCATGCCCGCGCCGGGCGTCGAGGCCTCGGACCTGCTGCGCACCGCAATGTCGGTCGAGCGGTTGAGCCGTCACCCGGTGGCCCGGGCCGTCGTGGCGGTAGCCGAGAAGGCCCGCGTCGAGCCCGCGGAAGCCGTGGGGTTCGAGGAGGTTTCGGGCAAGGGTGTGAAGGCGACCGTCGACGGCAAAGCCGTGTTCGTGGGCCGCAAGGCCTGGGTAGTGGCCGCCGGAGCTGATCTAACCGCACTTCAAGGCGAGCAATACGCCGAGCCCGAAGGCCTTAGCACGCTCTACGTCTCTCTCGACGGCAAATGCCTGGGCTGGGTCGGCCTCGAGGATCGCACTCGTCCGGAGGCCAAACGTGCCTTGGAGGAGCTACGCAACATGGGCGTGCGCGACCTCATCATGGTAACTGGCGACCGCTGGTCGGTTGCCCGCCGGGTGGCCGCCGAAATGGGCTGCACCGACGTTCAGGCCGAGGTTCTCCCGCAAGACAAGCTCGCTCTGGTAGACGCCCTCAAACGCAGAGGCCACACGGTAGCGGTGGTGGGCGACGGCGTGAACGACGCACCGGCCCTCGCCGCCGGGCACCTCGGCATCGCCATGGGCGCCGCCGGCAGCGATGTGGCCATGAACAGCGCCACCGTGGCCCTGATGAGCAGCGATCTGCGACGCCTGCCGTTCCTGGTCGGCCTCTCGCGGGCCACCACCAAGGTGATCTGGCAGAACCTGATCTTCGGCGTATCGTTCATCGTCCTCGTGGAAGTGCTGATCGTGTTCGCCGGCGTGCCGGCCATGCTGGCCGCATTCTTGCACACGGCCTCATCCGGAATCGTGGTCTTCAACAGTGCCCGCATGGTGCGCTACGGCGAGCACATCGCCTCGCACGTGCCAGGCGCCCGCAGCGACGGACAGGCGACGCCTGTCGCCGGCAAGGTGGCACTACAGTCCGTCTGATGAAGGTGCTATGAACCAGGAACGACGCTCAATGCCCGCTGAACTCGCACAACCGTGCCAGGCTTGTCCGGCCCCCGAGGCCGACACGCGGGTGCCGCAGGCCGGCCGCCTAGCCGACCTCGCGCGTCTCGAACATGGCGACCCCCAGCCCCAGCACACCCAGAGAATACAGGCCGGCGTAAGCCACCACTTGGCCAACATGCCCAAACCAGATCGTGCGATCTTGGGTGAGCACGTCGCCGGCCCAGAAGAACTGGAAGTTGGGGACCACCGCGTACAGCGTCTTGTAGAGCCAGGTCGCCTCGGCGCCGCTGGCCGGAACGCCGAGATAGCTGTCGGAGAGCAGCCCGACGATGTAGACCCCCAGGCACAGCAGCAGCGTCACCACCTGGCTGAAACGCGTTGCGAAGGCGACGGCGAAAGCCGTCAGTATCAGAACGCCGCAGAAGGCCAGCATTATTGCGTACGTGATCTGCAGGTCGCCGAAGTCCGTCCCGAGCGACTGGAGTTCCCAGGTGGGCGAGACGCCCAGGGTGGCGAGCAGCGCCACCATGCCGGAGGGCACGATCCAAGCCGTCAGGGTGGACGGGAAGTGCCAACCGTACACGAAGTTGCCGAATACGCTGGCCCCCAGGCTGACGAAGACGGCGACTCCGCCGAATACGATCACGGGCATGTCGAGATGGTCGCGCGCCGTGGAGAGCACGCCGTGGCGCAGCGTCAAGAAGAACACGATGCACAAGAAGCAGTAGCCCACCAGCACGGCGCCGCACACGCCGAAGTATTTGCCAATCAGAAACAGGGATCGGTTCACGGGCTTCGAGACGACCGTCAGTACGGTGTGCGACTCGATTTCCTGCGTGATGACGCTGGAAGCGCTGAAGACCGCGGCCAGCAGGCCGTAGAGCAGCAGCGTGGCCAGGCCGACGTCCTGGACAATCTTGATGTCCCCCTCGGCGTTCTCGAGCGAGAACCCGGCCAGGCTCGGGTTGAGCATCAGCATCCCCGCCGCCACCCACATCAGGATGCTGAAGATCGGCTGGCGGGTCGTCTCTACGAACGTGTTGCGGGTGATGGCGAACAGTTTGGCGAACATTCGATCTCGTTCAAGCTTGGCCGTGCGGCGGCCAGGTGTATTCGTGCGAGCACTCTGCCCGCCAGTCCGGGATTATGCCGTAGCCTCGCTCGGCATACAAGGAATGATACGATCGGCGGGTCGGCGGGTTCGCCAGCCCGAACTATGCCCATCGTTGCTAGAGGTGAGTCGTGACCGAGACCAACCACACCCGCAGCCGCGGCGCGAGCCTGCTGGGACTACTACTACAATTAATGGCATTCGGCGGCACGCTGGCCCTCTATTTCCTCTCGAGATCAGAGGCCGTGTTCAGCCTGGCCTGGTTCATTCTGGGCGGTGTCCCCATCTGGTTCACTGCTCTGTTGGTCTTCCGCCAACGCGAGCTGGCCGCCCTCGAAGCCCTCGATCTGGACGAGCTGCGCCGCGAAAAACAGGCCGCCGGCGGCGGTGAGGCGCTGTTCGGCGAGGGCAGCCTGGGTTTCCGCGTCGCCGAAACGCGCCTGCGCTGGATGCAGAAATGGCTAGTGCCCGGCTTCGGGCTCTTCACCGCCGTCTACTTAGCGACAATGGCAATCGTCCTCTGGTGGCGGCTGCGCGGCTTCGGATTGTCGATCGGGGCCGAGGCCTGGACAGCACCCGCCAGAATCCCAGTAACGATGGTCATCCTGACGATCATCGGCGGGCTGGTGTTCATGCTGTCGCGCTACACGTCCGGCATGGGACGCGTTGCCGAATGGCAGCTACTGCGCGGCTGCGGCTCCTACATGCTGGGCAACACGCTGCTGGCCGCGGTGCTACTGGGTTTCCTGGGAGCCATCATATATACCGAATGGCCCACCGGGGAACAGGTGCTGGCTTTTGGCACGCTGGTTGTCATGCTGGTCCTGGCCGCTGAGATGCTGGTCAACTTCGTGCTTGACATCTACCGGCCGCGCACGCCCGACACCGAACCGCGGGCCTGCTTCGACAGCCGGCTGCTGGGCCTGTTCGCCGAACCGGGCGGCATCGCCTCGTCGATCGCGGATGCGATCAACTACCAGTTCGGCTTTCAGGTCTCGCAAACTTGGTTTTACCAGCTTCTTCAGCGCGCGTTCGTCTGGCTGATCGCCGCCGGCGCGCTCTCGCTGTGGCTGCTGACGTGCATCGTGATCGTCCAGCCGCAGGAACACGTAATCGTCGAGCGTTTCGGGCGTCAGCTCAATGCCGAGCGTCCGTGGGGTCCGGGGCCGCACCTGAAGTTGCCTTGGCCGATCGAGGTCGCTCGGGCCTACAACACCGAGCAGTTGCACGAAATCATGATCGGCTTCGAGGACTACAACGCCGAACCGGACTACGCCGAAGCGATGAAGCGCGTCATGCTCTGGACCGACACCAAGCACATGGGTCAGAAGCACTTCGACTTCATGATCGCCCCCACCGATCAGCTTGCGGACCAAACCAGCGGCACGTCGCCCGAGCCACTCTTTGACGACGAGGAAAGCCGCATCGACAAGGCCGCGCCGGTGCATCTGATGCGCATGGACGTGGCGATCCAGTATCGGATCTGTAAGGACCGGCTCAGTCTGTTCACCCAGCAAATGCAGGATCCTCATCGGACGCTGTTCAACATCGCCTGGGAGGAGGTCGGCCGCCTGATGGCGTCGACAACCGCCGACGACGTCCTGGGCGAAGGGCTCGGCGACATCGGCCCGGCCTTGCGGGCCCGCATTGACGAACGCGTTAGTAAGCTCGGCTTCGAGGTCGTCTACGTCGGAACGATGAACATCCACCCCGAGAAGTCGGTCGCCGAAGCCTATCGCACGATCGTGCAGGCCGAACAGGAGAAGACCGGCGCCATTCGCGAGGCCCTGGTCATCGAGAGCGAACGCCTATCCAAGGTCGCCGGCAATGCCCGCACTGCCCGCGCCCTGGCCCAGGCCGTCGAGCAGGCCCGCCTGGCCAGTTCGCGGATCAACACCGCCGAAAACACACTCCGCAACGTCAAGGCAGCCGTGCTGGCCGATCTGTCGGCCCAACTCTCGAAGATTGAGCCGGCGTTTCTGGCCCGCGTCCAGGCCCAGGCGGGGCTCGAACGGGCTCGGGAAGTACACCGGGAGACCGACCGCGATTTCAACATCGGCCTGGGCGAGACGGTGAGCACACGGCAAACGGCACGCGACAACGTGACGCGGGCCGAGCAGAAGCTGCAAGCCGCCGATGCCGAGTTGGAACTCCAACTCGCCCCGCTACGGACCTCTTCCGCGCAAGAGCTCCAGCCCGGCCAATTCGACACCCTGACGCGTTTGACCGAATCGCGAACCGCCAGTGCCTACTGGAACGAGCGCCTGGCGAGCCATTTCACGCTGGCCAATCTCGAGGGCGAGGCCGCCTCCGTGCTGGCCAAGGCCTTCACGCGCCGCTGGGTCATCGAAACCGTTGAAGACGCTCGGCTAGTGCGGGCGCGCAACGAACGTGAGGCCTACCAGGCCGCCCCAAACATCTACAAGGCCCGCCTGGTGATGGAAGCTCTAGTGGCCGGCATGAAGGACGCCCGCAAGTTCTTCCTGGCCTTCGAGCCCGGTGACCGAACGGTGCGTGTGCGATTCATCGCCGAGGATCCACCGCCCACTGACATGATAAGCGCACGTCCGGACATGGAATAACAAGGCGTGTTGTTGGTCGCCGCCGAGGCTCGGCGCGACCGCGAGGAACCAACATGAAGAAGATATCTATTCTCCCAACACTGGTGGTCGTCGGCCTGCTGGTAGTGATCATGCTGGCCGTGGCCTGTCTCAAGCAGGTCTCCTTCAACCAAGTCGGCGTGAAGGTCCGGCTGGGCAAGGCGGATGCCAGCAGCATCATCCGCGACGACCCGGGACTCAAGTTCCGCTGGCCGCTGATCGAGTCGATCATCACCTACGACACGCGGCTACAGATCCTCGACATGCCCGAAAAGGAGAGCCCGACCAAGGACGGTAAGCAGGTCATCGTCGGCACCTACGCCGTGTGGCGAATCGACGATCCGCTGCGCTTCTACACCAAGGTGCGGACCATCGCCAAAGCCCAGCAGCAGATGCGGACACGCCTGAGTCTGGCACAATCTGCTGTCATCGGCCGGCGCCCGCTCTCCGATTTCGTCAACCGCGACGCCCATGAATTGGATCAGCGCTACGGCGACCTGCTCAAGGCCATGCTCGACCGCAAGGAAGTCCGCGACGGCGTCGAACAACCCAGCACACGCGACCAACTCGCACGCGACTTCGGCATCGACGTCATTCGCATGGGTATCCGGCGCATCTCGCTACCCGAAGGCACCACCCAGGAAGTCTTCAAGAGCATGAGCCAGGAGCGCAACAACCTGGCCTCCAAGTACCGCCAGACCGGCCGCGCCGAGGCCGAGGGCATCAAGGCCCGGGCCGAGTCAAACGCCCAGCAGATACTCGCATTCGCCGAACGCCGCGCTTCCGAGATCGAGTCAGCGGGCATCCGGGCCGCCACACTCATTCTCGAGCGTATTCCCGAGGAAGACCGCGAGTTCTACGAATGGCTGCGCTGGCTCGACGCGCTGCGGGCCACGTTGGCCCAGAAGACCACAATCTTCCTCGACCAGAACTCGCCCCTCTTCGATCCCTTCGTCAATCCGCCGGTGAGTCCGCAAGAACAGAACTAGACGCCCGAGGTGCCGCCGATGGCGACAGATTATACACAACCCGACCAGACGCCGATCATCGATCAGGATGCGCCCGTCGTGGCCGTTGATCCGGCCCGCGAATCTCTGGTCAGCGCGCTCCAGACCAGCTTCGGAATCCTGCGCATCGTGATGGTCGTACTCATCGTGCTGTACCTGGCTTCCGGCTTCTTCCGCGTGAATCCCGGACAGAAGGGCCTCGTGTCGCGACTGGGCGAGCTGCGGACGCATGCCACTGCGGCCGGCATCCAGACACCAGTCTTCGATCCCGATTGGTATTGGCTCCTGCCCGACCCATTCGACACGAAGATCCTCGTTGACGGCCAGATTCAGAGCGTGGCCATAACGACTTTCATGTTCAATCACGAGGAAGCCGCAACGGCCAAGGACTTGTCGAAGATCGTCAAGCCGACCCAGAAACTCGCTCCGGGAGTCGATGGCGCCATGCTCACCGGCGACCTCAATCTCTCGCACGGCCGCTGGGAGGTGCAGTATCACATCGAGGACGCCGCCGCCTTCGTTCGCAACGTCGGCTTGAGCAATCCCTCGTCGGACCGGAACAGGCCGCCAGTCGAGCTGCTGCTCGCGCGGTTGACCGAGACGGCTGTGGTGCGCGAAGTCGCCGGCCGCACGGTCGAGGAAGTCACGCGTCACGCGCTGGACTCCGTGCGCCAAGGCGTCAAAAGCCGCCTCCAAGACGCCCTGGACGAACTCGATACCGGCATCATGGTTGACGCCGTCGTGGCCTACACGATCGAACCGGGGGCCGTGCGGCCCGCGTTCCTCGACGTCGTCAGGGCCATGAGCGAGCGGGAACGCTTGCGCCGCGAGGCCCAGGAAGCCGAAACCAGAATCCTCAACCAAGCTGCCGGCGGTCAATACCAGGCGATCCTCGACGCAATCACCGCGTACGGCGACGCCCAGACCAGGAAGGCCGACGAGCAGGAGCTGGCCGGTTTGCTGGCGAATATCGATGCGGAGCTCGAACTCGCCGAGAAGCTGGGGGCCGGACAGGTCGCAGTGCGACTCAGCGTCGCTAAGTCCCGCGCCGACCAGATCAACGAGCAACTGCGCCGCGAATACGAGAGTTTTCGCAACTACCGCGATCAATACAAGGTCCAGCCACGAATCACGATGTTGAGCTTGTGGGTGCAAATGCGCCGCGAAATCCTCTCCAACCGGCAAAACGAGATATTTTTCGTCCCCAGCGGCGATGAAATCGAAATCCTCATCAACCGCGACCCCCAGCGGCAGCTCGAACTCGAAGAGGAGGCCGCCCGACAGAAGCGAATGGGCCTCTAGCGGCTCCCCGCAGCCGTTGATCAAAGCCCCGAGCGTAAGCGAGCGGGTCAGTAGCGGCCGACCACCGAGTCGGCCGTAAGGCGCAGCAAGGTACACGCAGCGAGGAACGACGTGATCAGCAGTCAACCCGTCATCAAAGCCGTCGGTTTGACAAAAACCTTCCGCGACTTCTGGCGCCGCGCGCGCGTCCGGGCCGTCAACGACCTCGACCTCGATATTCAGCCCGGCGTCGTCTTCGGACTGCTGGGCCCCAACGGCTCCGGCAAGAGCACGACGATCAAGATGATCCTCGGCCTGCTCCACCCCACGCGCGGGCGAGTCTCCGTGTTCGGGCAGCCTCCCGACGACGTCCGAACCAAGCGACGAATCGGATATCTCCCTGAAGAGTCCTACCTCTATCGCTTCCTCAACGCCCGCGAGACCCTCGACTACTACGGAACGCTCTTCCAACTGGATCGCCGCAGCCGCAAGCGACGGATCGAGGAACTCCTGGAGATGGTTGGGCTGCGCTCCGCCGCCCGGCGTCCCGTCGGCGAATACTCCAAGGGCATGGCCCGCCGCATCGGACTGGCCCAGGCCCTCATCAACGACCCCGATCTACTCATCCTCGACGAACCAACCAGCGGGCTAGACCCCATCGGCGCCAAACTCGTCAAGGACATCATCGTCCGGCTGCGCAGCGTCCACAAGAAGACCATCCTGCTTTCGAGCCACCTGCTCGCCGACGTTGAGGAGGTCTGCGACCGCGTCACCATTCTCTATGGCGGCCGGATCCAGAAACAAGGCCCCATCGAGGACGTCCTGAGCCGCGGCGACATGCTCCAGATGACCTGCCAGCGTCTAAAGCCCGAAACACTGGCCGAGATTGAACGGCTGGTCGCCACCCGTGAAGGCAAGGAACTATCGGTCTCCACGCCGCGCGACCGCCTCGAAGCGCTCTTCCTTCGAATTGTCGAGCGCGCTCAGGAACAGCAACTCGAAACCGCCGGCAGCGCCGCCTCCGGCGAGATCGCCGGTTTCCTGGGCGAAACCGAGCAAGGGGACGCGGTCATCGATTCGCTGCTCCAGGTCGAGCCGGTCGCCGCGCCAACCCAGCCGGCCGAGAGCGCTCCGCCCCCGCCCGTCGGCGTAGACGCCGAGCTGCTGGGCAACCTGACCGACAAGTCCGAGCCCGAGCCCGACGCCGAGACCCCACGGAAGCAGGCCGAGACCGCCGAGCCGCCCTCACTTACGCCGCCCTCGAACGACGACGTAGACCGCGATCTGCTTGATGATCTCACGCATGATGGACAGGATCGACCATGAAACGCGTGCTGGCCATCGCCCGGCTGACCTTTGCCGAAGGCGTGCGCATGCGCATCGTCCTCGTTTTCCTGGTGGTGCTGGTCTTTCTGGTCCTGCGACTGCCCTTCGCGCTGCGCGGCGACGATACGCTGGCCGGCCGACTCCAGAACTTCCTTTCGTATTCGCTCAGCGCCCTCAGCCTCCTGCTGAGTCTGGCAACGGTTTTCTTCTCGTGCGCCACGTTGGCCAACGAATTCAAGGAGTGTTCCCTCCACCTGGTCGTCACCAAGCCCGTGTCCCGCTTCCAAATCCTGCTGGGCAAATGGCTGGGCGTGAACATGCTCAACCTGGTGATACTCGTGCTCTGCGGCGGGGCGATCTACGGATTTGCGTTCTTCATCCAGTCGCGGCCCGAGCAGTTTGAACGTGACCGCCTCAAGGTCCGCGATGTCGTGTGGACGGCTCGCGCGGCCGCCAAGCCCGTCGTCCCGGTCGACGAACTGCAACAGATGGCGATCCAGGACATCGACGGACAGATCGAGAGCGGCTTGCTCGATGCCTCCGAAAGGCCGAAAGCCCTGGCGAAGCTCTACAAGAAGCTGCTGGCCCAGTGGCAGACGGTCCCCAGCGGATCGAACCGGCGATACCGCTTCGAGAACCTGGCCCCGCCCCAGCGCGAGGACACGGTCTTCCAAATCCGCTACATGGCCATCGGCGTGCCCCTGCCGTATGACGAGGTCGTTGTCAGCGCCTGGATGTTCATCGACCCCGAGACCAAAGAGCCGCTGCACGAGCCAATCCGCATGGAAGAGCGCTCCAGCTACGTCCATCAATTCCTGGCCAGCGCGCAGCCCGTTATTCGCGACGGCGCGGCCGAACTGGTCGTCTTCAACCCCTACGAGCCAATCAGTGAGACCGGGATACTCTTCGATGGCGACGAGGCCCTCCTGCTGCTCTACAAGGCCGGCAGCTTCGAGACCAACTACGTCAAAGTGCTCGGCATGTTCCTGATGCGACTCGCACTCCTCAGCGCCATCGGTATTTTCTTCGGCGTCTTCGTGTCGTTTCCGGTCGCCTGCCTATGCACCTGCGCGTTCTTCCTTGTCTCGCTGGGGCTGCCTTTCTGGATCGAGTCCATGACCACCCATGCCCCCAGCACCGCCGGGCCGCTCATGGAGGCTTTGCGCAACCTGCCGGTGTTGCTGATGAGAATCGTGTTCCCCGACTTCGTCCGCTACAGCGGAACCGGACAACTGGTCGACGGACGATATGTTACCTATGCCACGCTGGGCGCCTGCGCGCTGCACACGCTCGTCTACGGCTGCGTGCTGTTGCTGCTGCCCGGCTGGCTGATCTTCCAGCGGCGTGAGGTCGCCGAGGTGATTGTCTAGTGTTCCACCAGCAACGGAAGCCATGCTAAGACCGAGACTTGTACAGTTCGTCGCCCTCCTCTGCTGCCTGGTGCTGATCGGGATCGCCGGTCTGCGCATCCCGGCCATCAACGTCGGTCGCCAGCAGCTCAATATCATGGGCTCGACCTCGCCGCTGAAGAACACTCCGCCCGAGTACGTTTTCTGGGTCCAGGCTCTGGGAGCGTTTCGCGGACTGATCGCCGACATCGCCTTCATCCGCGCCGAACAGCTCAAGACCCAGGGGCGCTTCTTCGACTCCTGGCAACTGCACAAGTGGATCTGCGCCTTGCAGCCGCACTTCGTCCTGGTCTGGGAATACGCCTCCTGGAACATGGCCTGGAACATCTCCGTCAAGACTTTCACGCCCCAGGAACGCTGGCACTGGGTCTACGCCGGAGTGAAGCTGCTGCGTGACCAGGGGATTCCGCAGAACGAGCGCGCCATAAACCTCTACAAGCAGCTCGCGTGGATCTTCAACAGCAAGATGAGCGAGACCACCGACGACTTCCACTACGCCTACAAGGCCAACTGGGCTTGGCGAATGCACCTGCTGCTCGGGGCTCCGCCCAACCCGCTCGCCGTCGTCGACCCCACCACGCTGGCCGATGAAGTCCGCACACCCGAGGACATCAGCAAGCTGGAACAGGCCGGCCTCCAGACACAGCAGCAAGTCGATGACGGCCGCCGGGCCGTCGCCGAAGCCATCGCCGAAGCCACCGGCGAGGAGTACCAGGAGCCCGAGGATATCGAGGGCCCGCCTGTCCAAGCCGCACGCGAGGCCTCAGAGTTCGCTCAGATCTCAACCTACCGCTTGGCCCAGCAAGCCGTTCGCAAACCGATCGAGGCCATTAGCAAGACCCCCACCACGCTTGCGGGGCTCGCGGCCGAATATCCCGAAACCGCCAATATGGTCTCCCAGCTCCGCACTCTCGGCGTCAACATCGGTGACGACCGGTTGACCGAAGAGGCCTACTGGAGTCCATCCGGGCTGGCATTCACGTTCTTCCAGCCCTACCGCTCGCTGATCGACACGAACTCGACGCTCCTCGATGTGATGAAACAGAAAGCCGAGGACCAGCAGGAGTTGACACGCGCCGAACGAATCGGCCAAGCACTGGGCCTCGACGGCTCCAACCCCGCCGGACCGGCTCTGGTGCGCTTCCTTCAGCGCAAGGTGCTCACCGAGGTCTACAAGCTCGACCCCGCCCACATGGTGTTCCTCATCGACGAGTTCGGCCCCATCGACTGGCGCGCCGTCGACGCGCAGAGCCTCTACTGGACCACGATGGGCTTGATCGCGGGCGGTGAGAGCGTACACGAGTACCTGCACGATAAGACCAACACCGCGCGCATCCTCTTCTTCAGCCTGCGCAACCTCTGCCTGCGCAACCGAATCACCTTCGAACCATACCCCGACCCCGAGAACATCCACCTCTCGTACCTCAACTTCGGCTACGACCTGAACTTCGTCGAGCCCATGAATCGCGCCTACGTCAAGTACGGCCGGCTCTTCGGCCCGAGCGACAATGTGGGAGGAACCGGCCCCAGCGATAGCACCGGAGGCGGCACCGACGAGATGTTCCGCGTCGGACACATAAACCTCCTGACCGAAGCGATCCGTTTGTTATACCTCTCCGGCCGGGAAACCGACGCCGGTCATTACTACGAGTACCTCCGAACGACATACCCGCTCGCCATGGGCGGAGGGCCCAACGAGCTCTTCGCCAACAACCTGCACGACTTCGTCATGGAGACATTCTTCGAAGGCATCACCTCGCCCAGCCAACGCGAAATAATGCTCATCATCGACGCCCTGCTCACCAAGTCGTACGGCGAACTGGCCGACGGGAATCTCACCGCCTACGCCCGGCTCGTGCGCCAATGTGGCGAGCTGCGCACCGACTACATGAGAGACAAGGGCGGCACCCTCTCGCAACGCACCCGCATCCCCAGCATCGAGTTCCTTCAGATAGACGCCTTCGGCCGCTGGTTCGCCCGCCCGACACTCTCGCACGTGCAGACTCTCAACAAGATCCGCCTCTGGCGACGCGCCCCCCTCTTCCTACGCCAGAGTGTCTATGACAGCCTCACCCCCTGGTTCAAGGCCGAGTGCGAAGCGCGGGACTTCGACCTCGCGCGGTCTTTCCCCGAGCCCGCCGACATGGCCACATTCCGCGCCCAACATCCTGAACGCTATCAGAAGACCAGTGAAGGCGGCGCGGAAACCATGATCGAGCAATCCAGGTAACCCCCACGGCGACGTCGAGTGTCAATAGCGAATCGCAAACTCGCTATCGTTGCCCCGCACAGGCCGCGAAGCCGCATTCTCGCTGGTGATGTGACCCTCGAAACGCGCCCGGACGGCGCTCAAGAAAGCCTCCACCCCATCCTCGGCCCCCTCGACTTCCAACTCGACGCTGCCGTCAGCCAGGTTGCGCACCCAGCCGACGACCGCCTTACCCGCCGCCAAGTCGCGCGTCGCGGCCCGGAAGAACACGCCCTGGACCCGCCCCGAGTACACAACGTGATATCGAACCATCGCACTGCTGTCCGCGTCCATCTCACCGCTCCGGCTTGTACTTCCTGAGAACGACCCGCCGTTCGCCATCGGCGATCTCCAGCTTACCGGGCCCCACGTTGGCCAAGTAGCTCCGTTGTCCGCCGCCTTGCGGCCGCAGCTTGAGCTTGAACCCGTTGAAGTCATATGTGCCGGTCTGGTCGGCGGTCAGACCCTCGACGGTCATGGTGGCCGCGAACGCACCGTCCCGCCCGAATGTGGCATGATCGATACTGAAGACCTCGCGATTGGGCGTGGCGGAGACCATGCGCCAATCCCCAACGATAGCACGCCCGCAACCGGCCAGCAGACTCAGTCCCACCAAGGCCGGCAGGCACCAGCAGCAATTCGTGCGTGTCGCCGCGTTATTCATCATTCCTCCAAATCCTGCGTTGTCACGCCGGCGGTTTCAGGGTCTCGAGCGCCCGGGCGATCCTGGCCAGTGTCCGCTCACGGCCCACCAGCAACAGTGTATCCGAAATCTGCGGGCTGATCGTCGTGCCAGTCAACGCCACACGCAACGGCTGTGCCACCTTGCCCAGCCCCAACTCGTGCCGCTCGGCGTACCCACGCACAACACCGTCCAGCGCCTCCGATGACCAGTCCGCCGTCGCCAGCAACTCAGCCAAGCCCTGCAAGACTTCCAGCCCCGCCCCGTCGCCCTTCAGCAGCCACTTCTTGACCGCCTGGGCGTCGTAGGCCAGCTCCTCATCCGCCACGAACAAAGCCCCGCATTTCATCTCGATATCAGGATAAGTGCGAAAACCCCGGCACATCTCGACCAGCCGGTCAAGCGTGCCGTCATCCAGACCAGACAGCGGACCAGGCTCGTTCACCGACAGATAGTCGCGGAACGCACGCAGCTTACGCTCCACGCCGGCGGCCTCCAGACCGGCCGTGTTGAAGGCCAGCAGCTTGTCCCGATCGAACTTCGCATTCGTCTTCCCCACGCGCTCGACCGCAAACGCCGCACATAGTTCGTCGAGAGCGTATTTCTCGCGATCATCGCCGGCGGACCAGCCCAACAGCGCGATGAAGTTCACCAGCACCTCGGGCAGATAGCCGCTCTTGCGGAAATCATGAATGTCGATCTCCGGTAAGGTCACGCCCAGAGCCGCGGCCAGCCGCTGAAGCTGGGCGGCCTCCAGTTGCACCTTGCCCTTCTTCCAGGCCTTCAGGTCGCTCGCAGCGCTCAGCCCGGCGAGGTCCATCAGCCGCCCATCATCAACGCCGGCGGCCTTGGCCGCTTCTCGAACAACCTTGTCCTTCTCGCGCTTGCTCATCTTCGAGCCGCTCATGTTGAAGATGATCGGCAAGTGCGCATACGCCGGCGCCCGATAGCCCAGAGCCTCCTGAAGCGCCATATGATTCGGCGTGTTCATCAGGTGTTCCTGGCCCCGCAGAATATGCGTGATCCGCATCAACGCATCGTCGATGACGACCGCGAAGTGGTACGTCGGCCAACCGTCGGCCTTAACGATCACAAAATCGCTCAGTTCGGCGGCGGCGACCGTCACATCGCCCAGGATCAGGTCGCGGATGACGAAATCGCGCTCGGGCATCTTGAACCGCACCACCACCGGCCGGCCGTCGTCGCGGGCTTGCTGGGCCTCGGACTCCGACGGAAAGTGCGTCGGTCGCGGATACCGAAAGCCGCGTCCACCCTCAGCCTGCGCGGCCTTCCGCATGGCGTCGAGCTCTTCTCGCGTCTCCATGGCGTAGTACGCCTGCCCGCCATCGAGCAGCTTGCGAGCCTGTTCGGCGTAGACCTCAAGCCGCTGGCTCTGGTAGTACGGCCCGTAGTCGCCGCCGACTTGCGGCCCCTCGTCCCATTGCAGCCCTAGCCAGCGCAGATCGTCGAGCAGTTTCGCGTCGGCGGCCTCGATATTACGCGTCTGGTCGGTATCTTCGACGCGCACGACGAACGTCCCGCCCAGCCGTTTGGCGAGCAGGTAGTTGAACAGAGCCGTCCGGGCTCCCCCAATATGCAAATACCCAGTCGGCGAAGGCGCAAAGCGTGTTCTAACGGCATCAGTCATAACATCCTCGGATCACACTCGGCGGCCCATCTACAACACAAATCGGCCCGCCAGCCCCTCAATCCTACACCAACAAGCGGCG
>CAZUCH010000010.1:0-15450 GCA_964619045.1 uncultured Planctomycetales bacterium
ACGTAGTTCAGCACGTCGGTAGCGCTGGTCTCGTTGTAGCCGAAGAACTTGATCAGACGCTGCTTGACAACGTCGATTTTGGCCTGGGTCTCGTCATCGATGACGCCGGAAATGACGTTCTTCAGCTTGATCGTATCGCGCGAGTCCTCGAACAACTTGAGTTCCAGCGCCTTCTGCAGGCGTGCGTTCGTGTTGTACTCGAACTTCTTGCCGTCTAGTGCCAAGGCGCCGATGTAGTTCATGATCTCCTGACGGAAGTCGTCCTTGCGGCTGTCGGGGATGTCGATCTTCTCTTCGATCGAGCGCATCAGCCGCTCGTCGGGCTCCTCGTCGCGACCGGTGAACTTGTTGCGCACCTTCTCGTGCTGTGTATAGGCCCGCACGTTGTCCATGTAGTTAGCGCACAGCCGCTGGATGGCGTCCTCGTCGGCCGAAATCGCGCGCTGCACTTCATTCTTGAGGATATCCTCGTATTCCTCGCGCACTATGGCCAATAGCTCCCGGTAGCGTTTCTTCTGCTCCTCGTCGGTGATCAGCGAGTGGTGCATAAGACCGCTTTCGAGCTCGTTCATGACCATGAACGGGTTGATGCCGCGATCTTCCTGGGCCTGCTCGCTGACCAACGCATTGGATATCTTGTCCTGGATATAGCGTGGACTGACACCCACCATGCCTTCACGCTTGGCTTCCTCGCGCAGCTCCTTGACAGAGTCCTCGGTGAATCCGGGAATACTCTTGCCGTCGTAGAGCTTGAGCTTCTGCATGAGAGTCAGGCCGGCCTTCTTCGGCTCTTCCAGCCGGGTGAGCACGGCCCACATGGCGGCCGTCTCGACCGTGTGCGGAGCTATGTGCAGACCGCGGACCTTGTCCGCGCCGAAGTCCTTGTCGTAGATCTTCACCTCATCGGAGATCCGGATGTTGTAGGGCACGTCGATCTTGATTGTACGATCCCGGAAGGCCTCCATCAGATCGTTGGCCTGGAGTTTCTTGTACTCGGGCTCATTGGTGTGGCCAATGATGACCTCGTCGATGTCCGTCTGGGCGAACTTCTTGGGCTTGATGGTGTGCTCTTGCGACGCACCCAGCAAGTCGTACAGGAAAGCAACATCGAGCTTGAGCACCTCGATGAACTCGCAAATGCCGCGGTTGGCTATGTTCAGCTCGCCGTCGAAGTTGAAGGCCCGCGGGTCGGAGTCCGACCCATACTGGGCGATCTTGCGATAGTTGATGTCGCCGGTCAGCTCGGTCGAGTCCTGGTTCTTCTCGTCCTTGGGCTGGAAGGTGCCGATCCCGACGCGGTCCTTCTCGGACAAGATCATTCGGCGCACGGTGATGTGTTCGAGCACCTTGCGCCAGTCGCCATCGTACTTGAGCAGTAGATCCTCGTAAGTCCTGCGACAGAAGGGGTCGAGATCACCCTCGATCCTGATCTGATGCTCTTCGGGCATATCGCGATTCAGCTCGGCGAGCATGTCCCGACGCGCTTCGCGCGGGACCAGCTTGAGCGGATCCTCGTGCATCGGGCAAGGATACACTTCGGTCACGCCGTCTTCACCCTCCAGCTTCCACGAGAAGGTGTATACGGCCCCCTCGTCAAGCTGCGAGTAATGCTCGAGGCCCTTCTTGAGCAGGCGGGCGATCGTGCTCTTGCTCGAGCCAACCGGGCCGTGCAGGAGCAGAATCCGGCGCTCAGTACCATAACCCTGGGCGGCGGACTTGAAGAACTCGACCAGGCGCATGAGCGATGGATCGAGACCGTAGATAGCGTCGCGGCCGCCGTCAATCGGGTCATCGAAGAACTTGTGGTGGACATAATCCTGCTTGAGGTACTTGTACTTCTCGGATCCGAAGTGGAGGACCATGTCGAAAACGCGCTGGAAGGCATTGCGGCCCAGGCGCGGATCGGCCACGACCATGTCCAGGTACTCGAAGAAACCGCCCTGCCAGTGTCGCTGACGGAACTTATCGCCATCGGTGTGCTTGTCGATCGACTCTAGAATATTGTCGAGCTTGGACACTTGTTGCCTCCGTGCCTGCCGCCGCCTGGGAGCGATCCCTGACGCGCTGCAAGCCAAACCCGGGTTATCGAAACAGGCGCGCCTCGAACCAGCCGTACACCGGCCACCTGGGGCACCCGCCAAAGCGGAATCGACGAGCACCCTGCGCACCTGCCGCTACCCGGCGATTGTCAATATCGACACTTAACATCTCAATCTTGTGGCTCCACATTATCGGTCGCCGAGCCTTCTGCCAACTCGGTCGCCGTTCCGACCCTGGCCCCGCCACACTTGGGGCATCGAATCTCCGTCGGCCCGCCTCCAGCAACAAACTGGTGCCGGCATTCGGGATTGCGACACTGCCAGAGCTTATAACAGGCCGGCTGCTCGCACTGCGAGCACACCAGCGGAAATCGAGTCCGGCCGGCATCAACACTCACGAGTCCCTCGTGCCCACACGACTGGCACCGTACGCACACGGAACGACCTTCCGGCGAACCCGCTCCCGGCCCGGGCATGAGTGCCCTGTACAGCCATCCGGCGGCGGCGATCATCACCACGCCGGCCAGCCCCAGGACAATACGCTTGCGCCGCTGGATCCGGGCGTAGGCACCAACGGCCACATCACGGTCGCGCCGGCCCGCGGGGCGCCGGCGTCCCACGCCCACGGTCGAGCGATACGTCGCATCGATCTGAGCATGATACTCTCTCAGCCTGGTTGGTTGTCTCTTCGTCACGGAGCACTCGTCCAATCCATCTATCAGATTATATCGGACGCATCCAGTCTTGGCAGGGCATTCGTCACCGCTCCCGGCCAATGTTGACGCCTTCCGAACCGACTCAGCCCACGCTAGGATACTCGTTGCGGGCAGTAGTGCCGTGGCAGGCGAGGAGAACATGGGCCAGCGCATAGGTATCGGCTACGACTTGCACCGACTGGTCGAGGGTCGCCCGCTGATCCTCGGCGGGGTTCAGATTGCATATGATCGCGGTCTGCTGGGGCACAGCGACGCCGACGTGGTTCTGCACGCCCTGTGCGACGCATTGCTGGGCGCCGCCGGCCAGCCCGACATCGGCGAGCTGTTCCCCGACACCGACCCCGCCTGGAAGGACGCTGACAGCGGCAGATTCGTGGCTGAGGCCCGTGAGCGCGTGCGCCACGCGGGACTCGCGATCGAGAACGTCGATTTGATCATCCACGCCGAGCGCCCACGGCTGAGCCCTCACAAGCAGCAAATGCGGGAATCGATCGCCGACCTGCTGAAACTGCCGACCGAGCGAGTCAGCCTCAAGGCCACGACCAACGAGGGGCTGGACGCGATTGGCCGGGGTTTGGCGTTGGCCTGCTGGGCCGCCGTGCTACTATCCACCGCCGACTGACGAGCCGCGATCATCGAGGGGGCCGCGTCGCCGACCAACGGCCGCCAGCAATCCCACTGCTAGGCCGAGGAAAACGACCCCCGAACCGCCGGCAGAGACGAATGGGAGCGAAATCCCCTTGGTCGGGACGCTGTCGGTAACGACGCCGATGTTGAACGCCGCTTGCAGGCAGATCGTGAGCGTCAGACCAATCGCTAGCAGACGACCGAAGCTGTCTGGAGCGGTGGCCGCGATGCGCCAGCCACGCCACAGGAGTAGCAGGAAGAGCGCCACCACGACCAGACCGCCGACCACGCCCAACTCCTCGCAGATGATCGCCAGGATGAAGTCGTTGTTGTCGTACGGCAAGTAGCCGTATTTCTGGACACCCGCGCCCAACCCGCGTCCCAGCCAACTGCCCGAACCGATCGCCAGCAGACCTTGGTCGACCTGGTAGCCGGCGCCGGCGGGGTCGGGAGTCTCTGAGATGAAGGTGGCAATCCGCTTGAGTCGGTACGGCGACTGGATGACGAGCAGAGCTGCCGCGCCCAGGGCGGCCAGCACGGTCAGCCCCATATGGCTCCAGCGAGCACCGCCGGCCAGGAGCAGCGCGAGCATGACCGTGCCCATCAGGACTGCGGTCCCAAAGTCCTCAATGGCCGTCAGCCCGATCAGCAGAGCGGCGGTCAGCACGGCAGGGAGATAGCTCGTGCGAAAGTGGCGCGGGTCTCCGCGTGGCACTGCGCCGGGCCGAGCTGCCTGGCCTGACACGCCGGTGGGCCGTGTCAACAGGGCGGCCAGCCAGATCACGAGCACGACCTTGGCCACCTCGGAGGGCTGGAAGCTAACGTGGGGCGGTCCGGCATAGAGCACGATCGTCCGTCTAGCCCCGAGCGTCTCCTGGCCGAGGCCCGGCAGAAACGCACCGACCAGCAGCGCAACTGCGAAAGCGGCGAGCAGCACGGAGCGCCAGCCATCGGACCGTCGCCGCCAAGCCAGCACACGATAGTCCATGTGGGCCGCGGCCAGCATGACCAGGAACCCCACCAGGGCGAAGCCGCACTGTTTCAAGGGTGACGTCCACCATTGCCGCCAGTCAAGCGCGGCGCCATCGACGGTAACCGAGGCCGAATAGACCATCACGACGCCCAGCGTCATCAACACGCCGGCGATGAAGACGACACTCGAATCGTATAGCCGCTCCGCCCTCACCCACGGCGGCTGTTCCGGCGACGCTGATGCCGGGCGTGTGGACATATGCTCACCTCAGTTTGATCGTGGCCAGCGAGAAGGTGGCGAACAGCACGGCCAGCAGCCAGAAACGCACGACGACCTGCGTTTCGGTCAGGCCCCCCAGGTGAAAATGGTGATGCAGCGGTGCGCAGCGAAACACGCGCCGCCCCCCGGTAGCCTTGTACCAGAAGACCTGGATGAGCACCGAGCCGGCTTCGATGACGAACACACCGCCGACGATGAACAGCCAGAGCTCCAGCCGCGTCACGATGGCGACGTAACCCATCAACCCGCCCAACGGTAGCGCGCCGGTATCGCCCATGAAGACCTGGGCCGGATAGGCGTTGTACCAGAGGAATCCCAGGCAGGCCCCTACTACCGCGCCGCACAAGACCGCCAACTCATCCGCGCCGGCGATATCGCGAAACCCGAGTTGAGCCGCGAGGTCGTGACTGCCGACCACGATTGCCAGCACCATGAAGGCGAAGGCCGTCAGCACGACGCACCCACTGGCCAGCCCGTCCATGCCGTCGGTCAGGTTGACTGCGTTGGACGTGCCGGCAATCACGATCACCGCTATGATCCCGAACGCCGGTACACTGAGCGTCGTCAACGGATACTTGTAGAATGGGATATTCAGCACGTTGTAGTTCGTGCTGTAGACCGCGTCGACCAGGTGCCAGCGGGCTTCCTCCATATTGCCTTCGCCACACCGGTAGATGAAGATCGCGAGCAAGGCCCCCAAGGCGACCTGGAAGACGAGCTTCTCCCAGGTGTACAGGCCGTCGCGCCGGCCGCCGCGCCGTTTGGCCGTCAGCTTCAAGTAGTCATCCACACCGCCCACCACCGCCAGCCAGACCAGGCAGAACAGCCCCAACGAGATGTAGAAGTTGCTCAGGTCGGCCCAGACGAGCACTGTGAGCAGGATGGCCACCACGATCAGCGCACCGCCCATGGTGGGCGTATTCTCCTTGCCCTGGGTGAGCCGGTTCAGCTTCTCGTGGTTGAACTCGGGTCGATCGCCGATCTTGAGTTCGATCAGCTTGCGAATCACGCGTGGTCCGAGGGCCCAGACGATGAAGAAGGCCAACATGATCGACATGGTGGCGCGGAACCAGGGGCTACCGTACGCATAGTGTACGTTGCCGTCGGTCAGCCAGTGAAAGAAGTGATATAGCATCGTCTATTCAGCCGGCCGGGCTGCGATCCGGGTCCGTAGCGGCGCGATCAGCCGGTCTAGTTCCACGGCCCGTGAGGCCTTCAGCAATACCACGTCGCCGGCCCGCACACCGCCGGCCAGCCGTTCGAGGCAATCGTCCAGGTCCGCACAGCGCTCGACACTCGGTCCGAACAGGCCGCCGCGCGAAAGCTCGTCGTACATCACGCGCGTGGCGCCGCCCACGAGAATCACGCTGTCAATGTTACTCCCGCGCATCTGTCCGGCCACTTGGCGATGCAGCTCGACCGACTGCGCTCCCAGCTCGCGCATCTCGCCGAACACGGCGATGCGCCGGCCGGGACAGGGCATCTGGCGCAGCACGTCTATCGCCGCCGCCGCACTGCGCGGGTTGGCGTTGTAGGTGTCGTTGATGACTGTGATCCCGCGGAATTCGAGCACCTCGTTCCGCATCGGCGGCGCGACGAACGACTCGAGCCGCACTGCCGCCTCGTGGTAATCCAAACCGAGTCGCCGCGCGATCGTCACGGCCCCAGCCGCGTTTACGGCGTTGTGCTCGCCGACTAGGCGCAGCCTGAAAGGAAACCGCTCGTTCAGCTTGAAGTTCAGCCACGGGGGGTCGTAGCCGGAAGCATCCAGGCGCACGTCCGCGTCGTGGTCGCGCCCGAAAGTCACCACGCGGGGCCCATGGTCGGGAATGTGCTCCTTGACGATGGGGGCATCGATGTTGATCGCCGCGAAGCCCTTTGGGCGTAGTTGGTCGAGAATCGAGCATTCCTCGCGGGCCACGCCGTCCAGGTCACCCAGCCCCTCCAGGTGCTCCTCCGCGATGTTGGTGATGAGAACCATGTCGGGGGCGACGATGGCGCCCAGGGCCTTGATCTCGCCCGGAGCGTTCGTGCCGATCTCGACTACGAGGTACTCATCCGCCTGCTCGGCCGACAGAAGCGTCAGCGGCACTCCGATCTCATTGTTGTAGCTCTTGGGCGAACAGCGCCCCCGCATCCGCCCCCCCAGGATGTGGTGGATCATCGCCTTGGTGGTGGTCTTGCCGTTGCTGCCGACCACGGCGATGACCTCGGCCGACAATTGCCGTCGATGATAGGCCGCCAGGCGTCCCAGCGCCGCAATCGTGTCGGGCACTTCGATCAGGACGGCCCCGCTCGGCAACGGGATATCGGCGGCCTTCAACCGCTCGGCCACGTCAGTTACGCGCGACGTCTCGATGACCGCCGCCACGGCGCCGCGTTCAAGTGCGGCGGCCGCGAAGTCGTGCCCATCGAACCGCGGCCCGCGAATGGCGAAGAACAGGTCGCTGGGCGCGGTGCTGCGAGAATCGGTCGATACGCCGCTCACGCTGACTGTGGGGAGTTGGCCGACCGGCCGTCCATCCATCGCCTGAACGATTTCTCCGAGAGTAAGTTTGATCACGAGCTACTGGTCTCCACGCCGTACAACTCGGCGGCCACGCGCGTAACCACCTCGACATCATCAAAACGCATCCGGTGCCCGCCGACCACCTGGCAGGTTTCGTGCCCTTTGCCGGCAACCAGCACCACATCGCCCGCGCCGGCCTCGGCCAGGGCCACGCGGATTGCCGGCATTCTATCCGGCTCAACGCGGACCCGTCGCCGATCGGACACAGTAAACCCGGCCAGCACCTCGGCGATTATGGCTCCGGGGTCCTCGCCACGCGGATTATCGCTGGTCACGACGATGCCGTCGGCCAGCCGAGCCGCCACCCGAGCCATACGCGCCCGTTTGGACCGGTCGCGCTCTCCGCCGCAACCGAACACGACGATCAGCCGGCCGCGTGTCAGGGGCCGCAGCGCCCGCAGCACGTTGTCCAGAGCATCATCGCTGTGGGCATAATCCACGAACACGTCCGCCGGGCCGGCACATTCCACACGCTGCAAGCGCCCCGGCACACTTCGGACCGACCGCAGCCCGGCCACGATTCCGTCCACACCCACACCCAGCGACTGGGCCAAGCCGGCCGCCGCCAAGGCATTGTACACATTGTGGCGTCCCGCGACCGAGTTCTCCACCTCGACGTCGCGCCCCGCCATCAACAGCCGAAAGCGTGTACCGTCGATCGTCGCGCCCGCGATCTCGGCTCTGATGTCCGCCTCGCCCCTCAACGAATAGGTCACGACGCGCCCGCGACAATCGCGGATCATGCGCTCGTGCCACGGATCGTCGCGGTTGACGATTGCCACGGCGTTGTCATCCAGACCCGCGAATAGCCGCGCCTTGGCGTCGCCATACTGTTCCAGAGTGCCGTGATAGTCCAGATGATCGCCCGACAGGTTGGTGAACGCTGCCGCCGCGAAGTTCAGCCCCGCCACGCGCCGCTGGTCGAGGGCGTGGCTGGACGTCTCTATCACGATCGCCGCCGCGTTGTTGTCCACGCATTCGCGCAGGTACTCGGCGAGCTTCAACGGCCCCGGCGTCGTCATCCCCGCCGACACCGTGCGGCCGACGAGGTCATACTCCACCGTGCCCAGCAGACCGCACTTGATGCCGGCGGTGCGCAGGATCGCACGGGTCAGCAGAGCCGTGGTTGTCTTACCGTTGGTACCGGTGATGCCCACAAGCCGGGTGCGCTTCCAGGCGTCTTCCAGCCCATGCCAACGCCACGCCAGCGTGGCCAGTGCGGCCCGGCCGTCATCAACGTTGACGATCAGTGCTCGCCCGCTGGGCGGCAGATCCTCGCCCACGACGGCCAGCGCTCCTCGATCCAATGCGTCATCGACAAAACGCCGGCCATCCACCGCCGTTCCGCGTAAGGCGACGAAGATGCCGCCCATGCATACCTGCCGCGAATCGTCGGTCAGTCCGGTCACGGGCGGGTCGCCGCGCGCAGCCAGGGCGGCCTCCGGCGCCATCCCTGCCAGTAGATCACGCAGCCCACGCATCACAATGTCGCCTCCAGTCCGATTCCGCGCCACCTGTTGCGCCAATCCAGCATCCACGCACCCCCCTACTGCTCCGCGTCGCCCTCGCCGGCATCTTCCATCTGCTCGTGCGGCACGTGCATGTACTCCAGCGTCTGGGCCAAGATCGTCTTCACTGCCGGCGCCGCGACCGTGCCGCCGTAGTACGACACCCCACTTGGATTGTACAACGACACCAACGCCACGACGCGCGGCTGATCCGAGGGCGCCCCGCCGACGAACGAGGACATGTACACGTCTGGCAGGTATCCGCCGCCGCCGAGCCGGGCGACCTGTGCCGTGCCGGTCTTGCCGAATACCTGGTATCCATCGAGCTGGGCCTTCCTGCCCGTGCCGTCGCGCACGGTCTCCACAAGCGCCGTCTGGCGGAACATCTCCGCGACCGGCTCGTCCAGCACTCGCCGCACGACCACGGGCTGGGAGTAGTCGGCCACCGTATCGCCGGCGGGGCCGATCACACCGCGCACGATCCGCGGCTGCATCAGCAAACCACCATTGCAGAAGACGCCAAAGGCGGTAACGATCTGAAGGGCCGTGACCCCTATCTCCTGGCCGATGGGAATCGACTGCGTCGAGAACGAGGTCCAGTTGGCGAACCGATTCACTTGCCCCGGGTGCTCACCCGGCAAGCCGATTCCGGTGGCCGCTCCGAAGCCGAAACGCCGCACATAGTCGTGCAGACGCTCGTTTCCGCAGCGCGCCCCGATCAAGCCCATCCCGATATTGCTGGACTTGCTGATGATCTTGTAGACGGGCAGCGAGCCGTAAGCGTGCGTGTCGTGGATCGTCCGGCGGCCGAAACGCCGGTGCGGCCCGTTGATGTCAAAAACCTCGTCGATACGCACCAACCCGTCGTTGAGCGCGCAGGACACAATAAAAGGCTTGAAGATACTGCCCGGCTCGTATGAATACGCAATGGACCGGTTGCCCCACAACTCCTTGACCGGGCCGCGCTGCTCCTCACTCATATCGTTGTAGCCCGGCGGAACTGGCGCCGCGGGATCGAAATCCGGGTACGTCGCCATCGCCAACACTTCTCCCGAACAGGGGTCCATCACAACGGCCGTGCCCCACTCGGCTTCGTGCGTCGCAATCGCCTCACGCAGCGCGTCCTGGACCAATTGCTGCACAAAGGCATCGATTGTCAGGACAACCGTGGCGCCATCGACAACGGTCGCAAAGCCGTCATCGTCGGCCCGCACGCGCCGCCGTCCCACGTCAACAGTCACTCGGCGCTGGATCGGCTCGCCGGTCAAGGTCTCGTCGAAGGCCTGCTCGATCCCGGCCAGTCCCTGCAAGTCGCGCCCCACGAACCCGAGCACGTGCGGCGCCACGCGCCCCTGGGGGTACACGCGCATGGGTTCCTTCTGGACGCCGAACGCCACCAGGCGCCGCGCGCCAATCACCGCTTCAAAGGCCTCCGCTGCCTCGTCGCTGATCCGTCGGCGCAGCCAGACGAAGTGCGGCCGCGGCGGATCATGCAGAAGCTGTTCGAGCACCCCAACATCCAAGTCCAACACCGGCGCCACGCTGTGAGCCGCGAAGCTCGGCTCGCGCACCAGGGCCGGGTCGACAAACGCCGATGGACGCCGCACGGTTCCGGCCAGCACGCGTCCGCGCGTATCCAGGACGCTACCGCGCCACGCCGGGATAGTGATCGTGGCGGTCTGCTGCTGGCGTGCCCGCTGACGCAGCTCGTCACCGCTGGTCGTCTCGATGTAGGCTAGGCGGCTGGCACCGGCGACCAGTAACACACCCACCGGAGCGAAGAGTATCCAGGCACCACGCATTACGTTTCCTCACACCGGCTATCAACGACCATCACTGGGCGGCTTCTCCTCCGAGCTGCCGTGCTCCGCGAGCTCACTCAGCGCTTCTTCCATCCGCTGGCGGATCAACATTGGGTTGCGCAACCGGGCCAGTTCCAGCTCCGCCGCGCGCAGCAAAGCACGCTGCTCGCCAGCCGCCAACTCCAGCTCCGAGATTTCATAGTGCAGGCGCGTGGTCTCGGCTCGCAGGATAACCACCACGGCCAGCACGACGAGCCCCCCCAGCAGTACGCCAATCATCCTAGGCAGCGTCATTGTTCGCCCACTCCGGCCGGCTCGCCCCCTTGCCACGCTAGACCAGCGCCACGCCGCTAGCCGGCCACCAGGCTGGCCAGGCCCGGTATCTTGATCTTCGTGCCGGGGAAGATCCGATCCGCCTTCAACTTCTTGTTGAGCTTGAGGATCTCACGCCAACGCCGGCCATCGTTGAGTTCGCGCTGCGCGATGCGACTGAGCGAGTCATTCTCCTTAACCGTGTACCACTGTACCGCGGGCTCCGCCGAGGCCACCGCCTCGGACGTCGGCAGCCGGACCGGCATTCCCGCCAAGACCCGCTCCGCTGTCGCCCGATCGGGAATCATCAATCGCTCGCCGGCCAGAATCCGGCCCGCGCGCCGCTTGTGCAGCCTCGGATTGGTGTCCATCAGCAGCTTCAACAGCCGCTCGTCGTCCGATTGCCACTCACGCCGCGCGATTCGTACCAGCGTATCACCCTTCACGACATGATAGGGCCGCTCGTGCTCCACCGGCTCAATCGCCGCCACCACGATCGGCACTTCGTCCAATTCAGCCAATTCCAACTCGGCAGTGAACGCAGTCTGGCCATCGGCGGCGCCGTCCGGCACAGCCGCAACCGCCCAACCGATATCCGCTTCCTCGACCGCCAGCGGATCATATGCCAATGGCGGCACCGAAACCGACGCCGCCCACGCCACCTCGGCGACCACCGGCAACACCTCCACGACGGCCACTTCACGGCTGGCCGCGCGCTGCGCCTCGATCGGATTGGGACGCGAGAAACGCCCGCGCCAGGATTCCCGGCGAGCAACCTCGCCCGCCACAACGGGCTCGGGATGCGAGGCCACTGGCGTTGGCTCCACACCGAACTCGAGCGCCACAGCGGGGGCCGCCACCACATTGCGCGGCGTCTCCGCGCCGTCCAGTGTGTAGAAGGCTCCACCGATGAACGCCATGCAAAGCCCTACGGCTATTCTCACATTGAGTGCCACGGCAATCTCCCTATTGACTCCGGCTCTCCAGACGCCGCGCGATACGCATCTTCGCGCTGCGACTACGCGGGTTGCCACGCCGTTCCTCCGGATCGGCGATGACCGGCCGCTTGGTCATTTCTTCCAACTGGCCGGCCTTGTGGGCTTCCCGCATGAACTGCTTCACTATTCCGTCTTCCAGGCTGTGGAAGCTGATCACCACCAGCTTGCCGCCCGGTCGCAGGTACTCTATGGCACGCTTCAAGAACGCCCGCAGGTTGTCGTACTCGGCGTTCACGGCCACTCGCAGAGCCTGAAACACTCTCGTCGCCGCGTGTGTCTTGCCGGGCCGCAGCCCGCCACGACCGCCGAACGCTGACTCCACCGCACGCGCCAGGGCCAGCGTCGTCGTGATACGGCCCGAGTGCCGCACCTGGCAGATACGCCGGGCGATCCGCCGACTGCCGCCTTCCTGGGCATTGAAGTAAAACACGTCCGCCAACTCGCTCTCCGACAACCCGTTGACCAGGTCGATCGCCTGACGCCCCTGGCCGCGATCAAACCGCATGTCCAGCGGACCATCACGGTCAAATGAGAACCCTCGGGCGGCGTCCGCCAGTTGTGCTGAGTTCACACCCAAATCCAGGAGCATCAGATCCACCGCCGGGACGCCCAACCGCTCCAGCACCTCGGGGAAGTCCGCGTAGTTCGCCGTCAGCAGGTCAACGCCGCCCGAGCTCAACTCCGCCAAACGCTCGCGTGCCACCGCGACCATCTCTTCGTCGACGTCCAGGCCGATGTACCGACCGCCCGGCATCACCAGCGGCAACAGGGCCACCCCGTGACCACCCAGTCCAACGGTCCCATCGAGGACAACCTGACCGACGCGCGGCTCAGCGAGACGCACCAGCGGCTCTACCAACACCGGCCGATGTTCATGCTGCGATTCACTCACGGCGCACTTCCACCACATGCCGCGACGAGAGTCCCGTCGGAACGGTGATTGATAGAGGCTAGACGTGCAACACACTGCCCGCTACAGTGCTTCCACTCGCTGCGGCATGACAGTGAGAACGTCGGTCGCCGCTCGCCATCCTTGGTTCGCGTGCGACCATACTCCGGACACCTCTGCCGAGTTGCCCAACGGAGCGCGAACGCATCCGTGCCCTTCAAGGCCCCGCTACCCACGGCGGGGCCTCGTGCGTCTCCGTCATTCGTTGGGTTGCGGCGACGGCAACCATCTCCGCCGTCGCCACAACCCATCCTCGCCGAACCCAGTTACACTACTGTTGGGCGGCCATTCCATTGGCCACGCTGCTCGCATCCTTGCTTGATAGCGAGGTAAGCTCCTTCATCTCCCGAACCGCACTGGCCCGCTGCTCCGGGTACTGCGGCCACATACCGGCCTCGAATCCCTCGAAGTCGCTACGACGCCACAGCTCGAGGTGGTCGCGGACCGCGATCAGGACGACTTCCTTCTCGAGCCCCGACCGCTTGAGCAGGCGATCCGGAATCAGAACGCGCCCCTGACCATCAGGGTCCAGAAGCGCGCTCTGAGAATATTCAAATTGCCGATATGCATACGCCTCATCCGTCAGACTGTCGTCCGTCGGCGAGTCGGCGTGCAAACGCTCGTAATACTTCTCCGCATATAACGCCAGCGTCCCACGCCGACGCCCAGGCACTACGTAAAACGAATGCCCGTCGCGGTCTTCACTCAGCTTCCGGCGAATCGCGAACGGCACCGACAGCCGATTCTTGCTGTCGATCGTCAGTTCGTGTGTTCCAGCCAGAAACATCTCTGCCAGTCCTAAGCTCCCACCGTACTCCACTTGACTGCTCTTTACAGGGATATGATACCACCTACCCCCACACCACGCAAATGGTTTTTCCGGAATATCCCGCCTGTGGCCAACGCCTGGGCCGGTCGCCACGAGCACCGAGCACGAGGCACCACAACTTGCTGTAGGTCTGATCTCCCCTGCCCCCATCACTAGCGGTAACGCTTGCCCACTGGGGCCGCGGCGAATGGCGCGAGACCGGCCGGCTTTTTCACGGGTTTGCCGTCTGGGCAGGGCAAACCCCCGTCACCATGTGCCCTAGCTGGCCCCGCTGACTGCTGCCACCTGGTGCGAGAATCCCCTCTCGCACCTGAAACGAATCCCCCCGAGACGGACTCTTAGTTGGCGGGCGATATGCAAGTTCGGCGGCTGCGGCAGAGTGTGCCGAGATCTTCCAGCTAAGGGATGGAGACGATGTGCCGTGGGGCCTTCAGACGTCGTCCGCTCCGACTTCTTGCGCCACCCTGATCGCGACGGCACGGCCCCGGCGCGGCACCCACATCGACGTCATTCGCCGCGCGTGATCCAGCAGTCGGTTACGCGCTCGTAATTCACGAGCTCCTCCGGTTTGAAGAACAACGCGATCTCGCTGGTCGCGGTCTCCGGGCCGTCGCTGGCGTGTACCAGGTTGTATTGCTGATCCATGCCGTAGTCGCCGCGGATCGTGCCCGGCTCGGCGTCACGGCCATTCGTCGCGCCCAGCAGCTTGCGCACGACGTTGATGGCGCCCTGACCTTCGAGCACCGCCACAATCACCGGGCCGGCAGTCATGAAATCGACCAGCGCCCCGTAAAACGGCCGCTCCTTGTGTACTTCGTAGTGCTTCTCGACTTGCTCGCGGGGCGACTTCTGAAGCTTCAACCCAGCGATCCGCAGCCCCTTGTCCTCGAAACGCGTCAGAATCCGCCCGACGAGGTTCCGATTCATAGCGTCCGGCTTGAAGATTATCAGCGTGCGTTCCATAGGTGCTCCCATAGGTGCTCTCAAACAGGTATCCTTTGTGCGTGGGATTGTAGCGTCCCGGCGGATTCGTACCAGAACCGACGCCCGAGCATCGAATGCCCGCAGCCCCGACAACATGCCACACGCCGAACCGCCTCGCCAGGCTGTTGCTCGCCCTGGCGCTGGCTCCCCTGCTGGGAGGCTGCCTGGCGCCCGGACATGCCCTGACGCCGCGCCAACGGGCGATCATGGTGGCCGCCCGGCCGATTCTGGCCATGGATTCGGACGCCGTCTGGACGGATTGCTACAACCGCCTGCTCGAATTCGGGCCGGACAGCGTGGACGTTCTGATGCGGCGGCCCATCATGAATCGCCCCGCCGCCCCGGACGATCTGGGCGTCCTGCTGCACACTTCGCTCGTCCGGCTGCTGGTGTCCAGCACGGCGGGCGCCCCCAAGCTCTCCGCGACGTGCCTGGAGACGACGCTCGACATCCTCCACTATGATCTGAAAGTCGACGGCCAACGACTGGGAGAGGTCGTCCTGACCGGGGATACGCCGACCCATGTTTGGCACGACCTCTACCCGCTGGATTTCGATCATGCGGCCGCCGCCTGCGTCGATGTCGAGCGTGACCGGATAGCGTTGCAGCGCTGGTGGAGCGAGATTGGCCGCGGGAACGTCGCCGCCGCTCGGAGATTGACACCCAGAGCGGGCAATCTCTGGCAACTGCTCAGACGGCGCTGGGCCGACCGCTGGGAGTACCAGCCTGAGCCGCGGGCCATTTTGTGCTCCACCGAGCCGCGAAGCCAGAGCATGCTCTTTCTGCCGACGCGCGACTACAACCTGACGCGCGCGGCCTGCGTGTGGCTGGGAGCACAAGGCGGGCCGGAGGTGCGTAGCCAACT
>CAZUCH010000010.1:15550-19477 GCA_964619045.1 uncultured Planctomycetales bacterium
ATATGAAAGCAACGGAGGTACAAGCAATGTCGATGACCAACTTGCCCCGACGGACGTTCCTGACGCGCGGCCTGCAACTGGCCGGCGGGCTCGCGCTTACGCCGACCGTCCTGGCGCAGATGGCCGGGCAATCCGCCGCACGCGCCAAGAAGTTCGAGATATCGCTGGCGGCGTGGTCCGTACACCGTCTCTTCTACGCCGGGAAACTCAAGCAAATCGACATGCCGGCCTTCTGTCGCGAGAAGTTCGACATCGGCGGCCTGGAGTTGGTCAACAGCTTCTTCCCCAGCCCGCAATACCGGTACTGCAAGGACCTGCTCAAGCGTGCCGCAGACCATGACGTCAAGATTCTGCTCATCATGTGCGACGCCGAGGGCGACATGGCCAGCCCCGACCCCGCCGAGCGGCGTCAGGCGGTCCGCAACCACCGCAAGTGGCTTGATATCGCGGCAATCCTGGGCTGCCACTCGATCCGCTGCAACGCCGGCCATGCCGAGCCGGGCGACGCCGACGCGATCAAACGTTGCGCCGAGAGTTTCGCGGCCCTGGTCGAACTCGCCCGGCCGGACAAGCTCAACGTCATCATCGAGAACCACGGCGGCTTCTCGTCATATCCCGACTCGCTGCTGGCCATCATGAAACAGGTCAGCGACCCCCGTTTCGGCACGCTCCCCGACTTCGGCAACTTCCCACCCGACGTCGATCGCTACGATGCCGTCCGCCGGATGATGCCCTACGCCAAGGCGGTCAGCGCCAAGTGTCGCGACTACGACGAGGCCGGCAACGAGACCACGACCGACTACGCCCGCATGATGAAGATCGTCCTCGATGCGGGCTACAACGGATACGTCGGCATCGAGTACGAGGGCCAGAAACTCGACGAAATCACCGGAATCAAACGTTGTCAGCGTCTGCTCGAGCGTTTTCAGTAGACCTGCTGATCCCCGGGTTTGTTCGTGCGCCCCCCCTTCATTCTGCCCGAATCCGGCTCTATCCGGTTTTCCCGCCGACCGGTTCCTGATACTCTGGCGGCATTATCGGCTGTGCGGGCTCGGCCACGCGCGTCGGGCCACGCTGTAGCCCTTTCGCATCACTCTGGGAGATCGGAAATGAAACATCGCGCCGGCTGGGGGCGACTGACCGCAATCACCGCACTGAGCGCCGCCTGTGTGCTCGCCATACTTGTCGGCTGTGATCGCCGGCCGTCGCGGACCGCCATTGCCAAGCCCGTCGTTACCAAGGAACTCACGATCCTCACGCCCCACAGAGAGGAGATCCGTGACACCTTCGCCGAGGGCTTCTGGAATTGGCACCTGACGAATCGCGGGGCGCCGGTTCGCGTCAAGTGGGTCTATCGCGACACGCCACAGTGCGTCGAGTACGTCCGCTCCATCCTCGAGATGCGCATCAGCAGAACACACTACGCCATTCCCGACGTCGTCTTCGGCGGCGGCGTGGCTGATCACGCCACACTGGCCGCCGAGGGTCTCTCCCAGGCCATCGACTGCGGCCCGGCGCTTGACAATCTCCCCGACCATCTCAACGGCCACGTCACGCGCGACGCCGGCGGCCGCTGGGTGGCCACGGGATTCAGCAGCTTCGGCATCCTGTTCAACAAGTTCGCCTGCGAGCAGCGTGGCATCGAGCCGCCGACGACATGGGCCGATCTGGCCGACCCGCGCTTCTTCGGCTGGGTCGCGTTGTCCGACCCGCGCACCAGCGGTAGCCATCGCGAATGCCTGACGATGATCCTCCAGCACGAGGGCTGGTCGGCCGGCTGGCCGACGGTGATGCGCATCCTCGCCAACGCCCGCGGGCTGAACTCGCGCAGCAGCGAGGCCCTCGAACAGGTCGAAACCGGCATCGCGCTGGCCACCTTCGCCGTCAACTTCGACGGCCAGGCCCGCGCCGCCGAGAATCCGGCTCTGGAGTACGTCGACCCGCCGGGCGCGACCGCGGTCTCGCCCGATATCGTGAGCGTTTTGTCCACGGCCGCCGACGCGGAATTGGCCGCCGACTTCGTGCGATATGTCCTCAGCGAGGAGGGGCAGGCCTTGTGGGCCGTGCGGCGCGAGTACACCGCCCCGTATGGACAGACGTTGTACCACTACGCCATCAGCCCCGACATCTACACCAAGTATGCCGGCAAGCTGGCTGTATCCGGCAACCCTCTCGACGCCGGCTTCGGCCTCGAACTGGATGCTGAGGGGGCGCTCTGGCAAGGTCGCCTGCTCAAGTCCCTGGTGATGGCGGCGTGCAATGGGGCCAACCACGTCCGGTTGCAGCAGGCGTGGATGAGTTTGATTGATCGCGGCCTGCCAGCCGACGCGCTCGCCCGGCTCACCGAGCCTCCATTCGACGAACAGCGGGCCGCCGAGTGCGCGACCACATTCGAGCAGCCCGATTCCGCCGCCGCCGTTGAACTCCTGGCCGAATGGTCCGCCACCTTCGCCCAGCGCTACGCCGAGGCCGCCGGAGGGGACGGAACCTAGGCCCAGAATCAGCAAGCGCGAGGATCGGGTCACGCGTTTGCCCCTCGAACTTCAATATGGGAGGTGCGTTCATGTCACGTTGGATCACGCTAGTCGGATTGCTCTGTGTTCCGCTCGTCACGGCCGCCGAGCCGCCGCCGCCGAACCCGGATAAGCCCGTGGACTACGTCAAGTGGCTCAACGACAAGTACGGCCAAGGCATCACGGAGAACGCGGCGGATGTCTATCTGGAGGCGGTCAGCAGCTTTGTCCTGGATGAGGAGTTGCTCGAGCTGGCCGTCAAGACGGACCCGAAACAATGGTCCAGCAAGCAGCGCGACGAATTGCGCGAGTATATCACCGGCAACGCCGACAGTCTGAAGAGCTATGCCCGGGCCGCGCGGATGTCGAAGTGCTACTTCGCCCTGAATAGTGAATCGGGGTCGATGTCGGAGGTGCCGCTCCCCGACTGGGCGGCGTTGCGTTGGCTCGCCAAATTGTCCGCTGGGCGCGCCCGGCTCCGGCTCCTGCAAGGCGACGTCGATGGCGCGGTCGAGGACGCCGCCACTTTGTTGTGTGTCGGCCGGCACATGCAAGCACAGCCATACTTGAAGCAGTATCTCGCGGGGATCGCGATTGGCGCGCTCACCTACGACGCGGTGCTGCTGGAGATTCCGCGCCTTGTATCTGATCCGGTGGATTACATGCGGATCCTGAAGACGCTGAAGAACGCCGACAAGCCGCCGCGACGCCCGGTTCGCCAAATCGAGTGCGAACTGCTATTCCAGTGGGATGTCGCACAGCGGTCTCTGCATGACGCGGACGGTGACGGACGTTTCGAGTCGGCGACCTCAGGCGGCCAGAGGTTCACGTTCGAAACGCCCCAGGAATTGGCCGTGATTGTGCGCGAGTCCCGCGATCACTGCGCCGGCTGCAAAGCGCTCTTCGTGGCTGACTACCAGGAATCGTCGCGCCGGGCCGAGGAACTCGATCGGAATCTGAAGGCTCAGAAGGGAGAGACCCCGCTCGGCACCTTCGCGCCCTCGTTGACGAGATTCTCGCAGATACAGCGGGGGGCCATCGCGTCACGCAATGCCTATCGCACGATCTTCCTGCTCCACGCCTATCAGGCTGAGCACGGAAGCTGGCCGCAGACTCTGAAAGAGGCGCTGCCCGGCAAGAGGGGCGGCGTCGCGATAGACCCGTTCTCCAACAAGCCGTTCGGCTATCAACTCAAGGACGGCAAGCCATTCCTGTACTCGGTCAGCACCAACGGCGTCGACGACGGCGGCGAACCATGCCGCGACGACGACGGCAAGCCGAAATGGGGTGACACCGGCGACTACGTGTTCTGGCCGCGTGCTACGCCATCCCCCTGAGGGCTTGCTGTTACCCACATTCTTCGAGTCGGCACAGGCGCGTCGGAACGAGTCCCGGAGGGCTTGCTGTTACCCAC
>CAZUCH010000011.1:0-19327 GCA_964619045.1 uncultured Planctomycetales bacterium
TCCAGGAGAACGCCGACCCGTCAGCCCGGCGTGATCTGGACGCCTGGCTGGGGCGACTGGTGCCGGAGGGGGACCGCCACTTCACCCACACTTCGGAAGGCCCCGATGACATGCCTTCGCACATCAAAGCTGCGCTGACGGCGACGACACTCTCGATTCCTATCGTGGGTGGCCGATTGGGCTTGGGAACGTGGCAAGGTGTTTACGTGTGGGAGCATCGACGGCGCGGATCGGCCCGCTCGGTGCTGGTGCATGTGGGCGGGTAGCTGCGGCAGTGTTGCGTTTCTCGCGCAACTTGTTATGTGTCAGTTGCTTACGGGCGATTCGCGATCTGCCAGCCCAGGGTTGCACAAGTGCCTGAGGCGTCATTGCGAATCCCTCCAGTTGCCCGTATACTCCGGGGTTGTATGTTTGGCAGGATGACTTGGTCCCACCCGTGCCCATGGGTGGTGGCTGAGGCAATCCCAAGTTCAGGAAAGGAATGGGCTATGCCTTTGGCACCTGAGAAGAAAACCGCGTTAGTTACGGAGCATCGTCGGCACGAAAGTGACACGGGGTCGGCCGAGGTGCAGATCGCGATACTCACCACGCGGATCGTCGAACTCACCGAGCACCTGAAGATACACAAGAAGGACCATTCATCGCGGCGCGGGCTGCTGAAGATGGTGGGCAAGCGTTCGGCATTGCTGAAGTTCCTTGCGCGCCAGAACCGCGATCGCTATCTCGCCACGATTGGGAAACTTGGACTGCGAAGATAATTTTGCCGGCGCGACCGGGCAGCCGTGTAGCCGCCTGTTGTCGACGCTGTTACACCGAACCGGCGCGATCGCCGGGCCGGTTTGTTTGCGCGCCCATTGGGGGCGAGCAGACTGTGGTTGTTGTCTAGAGAATTGCTGAGTCGGTTGGTAGGACAAAATCAAGTCGGCGCATTGTAGGCAGTGAGAGAGAGTACGAAGAGATGATGAAGAAAATTGTGAAGCTGGAACGTGAAATTGGATCGAGCGTCTTGTCGATCGAGACTGGTAAGGTCGCCAAGCAGGCGGGCGGGGCGGCGATCGTCAAGTATGGCGATACCGTCGTATTGGGGACAGTGGTTACGGACAAGCCGCGGGTGGGGATTGACTTCTTCCCTCTGACCGTGGACTACCGCGAGAAGATGTATGCCGCCGGCAAGTTCCCGGGTGGGTTTTTCAAGCGCGAAGGTCGTCCGACGGGCAAGGAAATCCTGACCGCCCGGATGATCGACCGGCCGATTCGGCCGATGTTCGCCGAGGGCTTCCGCAACGAAGTCCAGATCCAGATCATTGTTCTTGCGACTGACTTGCAGAACGACCCGGACGTCATCGGGATAGTGTCGGCGGCCGCCGCCCTGGCGATCGCGCCGATTCCGTTCCTGGGACCGGTTGCTGGCGTGCGTGTGGGGCGTGTGGACGGCAAGCTCATCATCAACCCGACCTTGGCGCAGCTCGAATACTCCGACATAGACATGGTGCTGGCCGGCCACATGGACGCCATCACGATGATCGAAGTGGGCTGCAACGAGGTGTCCGAGAAGGACGTCTTGGATGCGGTGGAATTCGGTCACGAATGCGGCATCAAGCCGATCTGCGAAATGCTGGCGGAGTTGCGGCGGCAAGCGGGGCAGGAGCACGACTGGGTGGCGCCGGAAGCCGACACGGCCTTCCTGAACGAGATTCGCGACAAGGTGCTGGCTGATCTTACGGTCGCCAAGCGGATCAAGGGCAAGCTCGAGCGCCAGGAAGCGGTCAAGGCAGTCTACAACCGAACGATCGAGGAGTACTGCCCCGAGGACGGGGACGAGCGTGAATTCGAGCGCGAGCGCGGCGAGGTCAAGGAAGCCGTTCACACAGTCGACAATCGCCTGATGCGTGACTTGATCCTGAAGAAGAGCATCCGCGCGGACGGCCGCAAGCTGGATGAGGTGCGCGATATTTCGGGCGAGGTCTCATTCTTGCCGCGCGTACACGGCTCGGCGCTGTTCCAGCGGGGCGAGACGCAGGCTCTGGTCGTCTGCACCCTCGGAACGTCGCGGGACGAACAGCTCATTGAGGATCTGTTGTCCGAGTACCACAAGAAATTCACCCTGCACTATAACTTCCCGCCCTTCGCGGTCGGCGAAGCTCGGCGGATCATGGGACCCGGTCGGCGCGAGATCGGGCACGGAGCATTGGCCGAGCGGAGTTTGTCGGCCGTCTTGCCGAGCCCGGAGGACTTCCCGTACACCATCCGCCTGGTCAGTGAGATCATGGAGTCGAACGGATCCAGCTCGATGGCCTCGGTCTGTGGCGGATCGCTCGCTATGATGGACGCCGGCGTGCCGATCACGGGCGCCGTGTCCGGTATCTCCATCGGAGTGGTGCTAGAGGACGACGGCAACTACAAACTGCTGGCCGACATCATCGGCGAGGAAGACCACTACGGCGACATGGACTTCAAGGTCGCCGGCACACGCCAAGGCATCACCGGCGTGCAGCTCGACATCAAATCGACGGGGCTGCCGCTGAAGGTCATGAAGGACGCCCTCAAGCTGTCGACCAAATGCCGTCTGCACATCCTGGACGAGATGGACAAGGCTCTTGCCGAGCCACGCGAGAAGATCAGCGAGTACGCACCGCGGTTGCTCACGATCAAGATCAACCCGGAGAAGATCGGCAAGCTGATCGGTCCCGGCGGCAAGACGATCAAGGCCATCCAGGCCGATACCGGCGCTCAAATCGACATCGAGGACGATGGCGTGGTGACGGTATCGAGCCTCGATTCGGCCGCAGCTGAGAAGACCATCGAGATCATCCGGATGATGACGGAAGACGTGACGGTTGGGAGCATCTACGAAGGTAAGGTCATTAGTATCAAGGACTTCGGCGCGTTTGTCGAGATCCGGCAGGGTCAGGATGGCCTGTGCCATATCAGCGAGTTGGACGACGGTTACGTCAAGTCCGTGGCGGATGTGGTCAGCATGGGCGACATGATCAAGGTGAAAGTCATTGCAATCGATGACCAGGGCCGCGTAAAATTGTCCCGTAAGGCCGCGCTGAAGGCAGAGGCCGGTGGGTCGGAAGGCTCCGACTCCTAGCAGGCTCGCTCGGGCAGCCCGCTGCGAACAAATCAGAGGAATTGCCGGACACTTCCCGCTCCGGTCGGTCATGTCGTCTTCCTGTCGTCTCGCCGACCGTCGCGGGTGCAGTGGCCGTCGGGCCGTGCGCGCTCGACGGCTGTCCGGGGAAGTTGGTCCGATCGACAGGCGGACGTCTGTACGTGAGTCGCGCCGCAGGCCACATCTGGGCGGCTCTCGGAGGTCGTGTCATGAGCGACGGGTCTGTGAAGTGGTTTGACGCCAAAAAGGGCTACGGCTTCATCGTCGGACCGCAGGGCAAGGATGTCTTCGTCCACTACAGCAGCATCGACGGGGAGGGCTTCAGGTCGCTGCGCGAGGGTGAGGAGGTCTGTTACGAGTTGGTCGAGACTGATAAAGGCCTGGCCGCAGCCAACGTCAAGATGCCCAGCAGTGGCGCTCCAGCGTAGGCAGCGGGCCTCGCCCGGGCCGACCCCGATGAATGGCGATCGATCCGGGCTTGACTAGGCCGACGTGATGTGTCACAAGTGTGGATCGGGTGCCGCATCGGTAATGGCGGCGCAGCGTCGTTCGTAGTTTGCCGCATCCGGCGGCGCATCTCGGGTGGTCGCGCGGGCTCGACGCGCACGGGGACCGGAGTGAGGCTTGGCAACACTGACCGTCTTGCAGGGGCCCGACAAGGGCCGCACCATGCGTTCTACCGCTGACGACGTGCTTCTTGGACGCGACAGCACGCAGATTCCGCTTACCGATCAGACCATCAGTCGACGCCATGCCGAGATGCATGTTGTCGATGGCGAGTGGACTCTGGCCGACCTCGGCAGCGCCAACGGCACCTACCTGAACGGCGTGCGGGTCGATAAACCAACCCAGCTTAGACACGGCGATCAGATTCGTGTCGGCAGCACGCTGCTCGTCTACTCCGGCGACGAATCCACACAGCACTTCTCCGGCGCCGGAATCCCCACCGATCTCGTGACTCTCGACGCCGGCAGCGCGGCCATCGATTCATCCGTGATCGCCTCCGCCCCGTCCAGCGAAGACAGCATCGTGCTCGCGGCGCCCGAAACCGCCAACGCGGTCAAGGCCTGGAACGTGATGCGCGAATTGGGCAGCGTCATCGGCAGTCTGCTACCGCCCGATCAGCTTCTGGCACGCGTCATGGACATCATATTCCAGGAGGTCGACGTCGAGCGCGGCGTGATCTTTGTACGCGACGAAGCCACCGAGGAGCTCATGCCCCAGGTCGTACGCCTGCGCGGTCCGGGTGAGGCTCGAAAGTCGGGCTCGGTAATCGCCTCGCGCACCATCATGAACCACGTCTCGCAGTCGCGCGAAGGCGTGCTGTGCTCGAACGTCGTTAGCGACCAACGCTTTGCGAGCGGCAAGAGCGTGATGAATCTCGGCATGCGCTCGGTCATCTGCGCGCCGATTCTCGCTCGCGAGCAGGTTCTCGGCGTAATCCACCTGGATTGCCTCGTGACACGTCACACGTACAACGAGCACGAGTTGCGGCTGGTAACCGCCATCGGTTATCAAACCGGTCTGGCGATCGAAAACGCCCGACTGGTGCAGTCGCACATGCAGCGCGAGCGTCTGGCGGCCGCCGGCGAGACGGTCGCATACCTGTCGCACTACATCAAGAACATCCTCCAGGGCATGCGCAGTGGTGCCGATGTCGTCGAGCGCGGCCTGGCAAAGACCGATCTGGCGCTGACCGGCCAGGGCTGGGGCATCGTCGAGCGCAACCTGGACCGTTGCTACAACCTGATGCTCAACATGCTCGCGTTCAGCAAGCAGCGCGAGCCACACCTCGAGCCGTTGCAGCTCAACCGCGTTATCGAGGAGGTCGTCGACCTGGTACAGAAGCAGGCCGACGTCAAGCAAGTCGTTTTGTTGACCGATCTGGACGAGAGCTTGCCGCCGATACCGCTGGACTACGACGGCATTCACCAGGTGACGCTCAACATCGTCACCAACGCGATCGACGCGGTCGAACGCGAACGAGGGGTCATAAATGTCCGGGCACGCTACGCCGACGACCACCAGACAGTCGTGCTGGTAGTGGCCGACAACGGGCCCGGCGTGCCCGATGACATGCGCGCCCGCGTGTTCGAGGCCTTTCGTTCATCCAAGGGCCAGGGCGGCACCGGGCTCGGCCTGGCCGTGGCCCGCAAGATCGTCCGCGAGATGGGGGGGGACATCGAGTTCATGAATCTGCCCGAGGGCGGCACCGAGTTCCGCGTCCACCTCCCCGCGGCATCCGCCGACCAACCCGGAACCGGCGACACCCGCGGCCCGGCATAGGTCCGATCGGCGACGAGACGACGCGGTCTACAGGCGGCCCATCCGCTCCAAAACCCCGCGCAGCAGCAGTGGCCAGGCTATGGTCGCGTCGGCGAAAACCTCGGCATGACGCCCACCCTCCTTGGCCGACACAAATTTGCCCCACGACACTCCCTCCGAGTATGTGCAGCCCGACAGCCCACCCCAATGCACCGGCTCCGGACAGATGCGCACCGCATACTGAAAGCGAATGAGCGCGCCATGGCGGCCGGCAGTGCGGCGATCGAGCAACTCGCCCAGCGGGCCGACCTGCTGGGCCCAATTGCGCGGCACTCCGCCACCGATCGTGAAAATCCCCAGCCGCTTGGCCCCGGCGCAACGCTCATAGTAGTCCTGAACGTCACGAAACGAATCCGTCTGGATCGGCCGTTCGCCCGCGTCGGCCGCGTTGAGGTTGAAAGTAAAAATGTCCAACCCAAGCTCGCTGTCCGTCAGGCTTGGGATGTATATCGGCACACGCTTCTCGGCCGCCGACTGGAGGATGCCACGCCCAGCGACCTCCCGGCGGACATGATCGCCGATGAGCCAGTTCAGCTCGTGACTGCCCAGTGGCTGGCCCCTAGGAGCGTCGCGCAGAACGGCTTCCATGAGGTCGGCGGCTTCTTCGAGGTTCCGCTCCAGCTCCAACGTGTCATGCACGCGGCAATAGCCGGCGTCGAAAAGCTGCTCGTCGCTCCATTTGGGGGTCCGCACGGAAATGGGTGTGCCCGCTTTGCTCGACCAGCCCATGACACATCAGAGCTCCGGTGCTGACGATCATGTCCACCAGGCCCTGGTCGATCATCTCGGTGATGAGCAAGCCCTGCTTGGCGATCGTCATCGCGCCCGAGAGCGTCATGACCACGCGGCAATCGTCATCGGTCGCCATCTCGTAGAGCACGTCGGCCGCCTCGCCCAGCGCACGGCCGCTGAAGGCGGTCTTGCTCATGGCGGCCAGCAACTCGGAGGCACTGCGGGTCTTGGTGACATCGATCGGTTCTAGCGGCTCGAGTTGATGCGACCACCCATCGCACAGAGCATCCATCGCGCGGGCCGTCGGGTCATGTTCAGGTTTGGGCATGTCTCTGCGCTCCTCCACAGCAGTCCTGCAGCGGCCGATCCCCAAGTCGGCCGTGCTCGTCAGTGGTTGTCGTTGCGTACCTTGCGGTCCATCACGCCGTCGGGGCCGGCTCCGCAGCGGCGGCCTCCTCCCCGCGCACCGACTGCCACAGCACTTCGGCGATGTCGAGCTGGCCCACCTGCTCGTGGTCGAGGTCGGCCAGGCTGTCAGTGATCATCGTCTTGCAGAACGGACAGGCCGAGGCGATGGCGTCGCCGGCACTCGCGCCCGGCAGAACGTCCAGAAGCTGCTTTGTGCGGGCGTGGTTGATCCGCTCGCGGCCCTCTTCCTCTTCTTTCCACATCTGCGCGCCGCCCGCGCCACAGCACATCCCGCGATCACGTGCCGCCGCCGGCTCGACCAGACGCAGGCCCGGAATCGCCCGTAGCACCTCGCGCGGCGACTCATAGATGCCGTTGTGCCGGCCGAGATAACAGGCATCGTGAAAAGCCAACTTGAGGTTGACCGGGTGCCGGGGCTTCAGCTTGCCACTCCGCACGAGCCCGGCCAGCAACTCGGTGTGGTGGATGACCTCGTACTTACCATCGAAATCGGGATACTCGTGTTTGAGCGTGTTGTAGCAGTGCGGGCAGGCGGCGATGATCTTCTTGACGCCGTAGCCGTTCAAGACCTCGACGTTCTGCTGGGCCATCATCTGGAACAGGAACTCGTTGCCCGCCCGGCGTGCCGGGTCGCCCGTACACATCTCCTCGGGCCCCAGAATAGCGAAGCTCACCCCGGCGGTCTTGAGCAACTGAGCCAGAGCCCGGGCGATCTTCCGCGAGCGATCGTCGAACGACGCCGCACAGCCCACCCAGTACAGGTACTCCACGTCGGAGTTCTCGGCCATCAGCGGCACGTCGAGCCCCTCGGCCCACTCCGCGCGCTGGTCGTTCGGATAGCTATACGGATTGCCGGCGTTCTCGATACCCTGGAACATGGTCTGAAGCTGCTCGGGAAACACGCCCTGCTCCATGGTCAGGTTCTGCCGCAGCGCGACGACCTTGTCGATGTAGCTGATGAAGACCGGGCATTCCGTCTCGCAGGCCCCGCACGTGGTGCAGGCCCACAGCACCTCGGGCTTGATCGTCTCGGGCACCAGGACGAACTTCTCCTTGACCTCGGCGGCACCATCGCCATCACCGTCGGTTTGTTCCAGTACGCCGGCGGTTATCAGCTCAGTCTGGTGCTCGTACAGATGGTCACGCAGGGCCACCGACAGACCCTTGGGCGAGAGTTCCTTGCCGGTCTGGCTGGCCGGGCACTGGTCGGTGCAGCGGCCGCATTCGGTGCATGTGTAGCAGTCCAGCGTGTTCTTCCAACTGAAGTCACGCACGCTCCGGACGCCCAGCGTCTCCTCGCGTTCCAGCCGGCCCTCTATATCCTCGATCGGAGCAAGCCGCCCAGGCGGTGTCAGGTCGCGCACGAAGACGTTGGGGACAACGGTCAGCACGTGGAAGTGCTTTCCGTATGGCAGCAGGTTGAGGAAGATCAGCACCAAGGCCGAATGCGTCCAGAAGCCGGCGTGCCGCAGAATGGCACTATCGCCCACGAACGACGCGAATAGCGAGCCAAACGGCATGTAGCCGATGGACTCGCCGCCGTGGTGCATGTTGATCTCGACACCCTCATAGACCAGGTCGGAGACCATCATGACGAAGATGATCCCCAGGATCAGCAGCCCCTCGGTATTGAGCGTGAGACGCTTCAGCCGCAAGATGGCCCGATTCCAGAAGAACATCACCACGCCGACGATCACGAGCACGGTGAAGATGTCGCGCAAGAAGGCGTAGACCATCCCTAACGGCTGATCAAGGCCCAGTATCCACAGATCATAAGCCGCGTTTTCGGGAGACACGAAGCCGCGCATCCACAGCATGATCGTGTTCAGCAGCAGCACCATGAAGCCAATGAAGACGAAGATGTGTGCCCAGCCGGCCCCGAAATAGCGCGGCAGGCGCGCCTGGCCGAACACGAACTTGAACACCGTGGCGACGCGTGCCGCGCCCTGATCGCAGCGATTTTCGGGCCGCTCGGCCACCAGCATCAGGCGCCAGCGCCGAATGGCCGAATACGCGAAGATGGCCAGGGTAATGACAAGCAGCGCCGACATCACGTAAGGGTTCACGGCTTCACCTCTCGCGCCTTCGCGGGTGTTGAAGAGCAAATGTGCGCGGCATTGTAGCATTCGCCGGACTGTTTGCTAGGCCGACAGCCCGGCTGCTGGGCGCGTGACATTGAAAACTGCACAGTCTCGTGCGAGAATACGAACCATCCCAGCGGCTGCGCACGCCGCGTTTCGGAGACGCCCTATGAGCACGATGCCGATTTGGATGGACAGCATGTTCGATCAGGCCGACGACCACCGACCGGGAGCACCGTTACGCCGCATCGCCGTCATTGGCAACTACGTGCCGCGGCAGTGCGGCATCGCGACGTTCACGGCGGATGTGTGCGAGTCGCTGGTCGCCGAGTACGACGACCTGACCTGCCTCGCGCTGGCGGTCAACGATATTGAGGGCGGCTACGCCTATCCGACGCGCGTCCGGTTCGAGATCGCCGAGCAGGAACTGGCCTCCTATCACCGGGCGGCGGACTTCCTTGAACTGAACAACGTCGACCTGGTCTGTGTCCAGCACGAGTTCGGCATCTACGGCGGCGAGGCCGGCAGCCACATCCTCGAGCTGCTGCGCGACCTGCGAATGCCGGTTGTCACCACCCTGCACACCGTCCTCAACGAGCCAGAACCCGAGTATCGGCGGTCCATGAACGAACTCGCGCAGCTCAGCGACCGCCTGATCACCATGAGCCGGCGCGGCGTCGAGTTCCTCAGGACGGTCTACGACGTGCCCTCCGACAAGATCGACCTCATCCCGCACGGCATCCCCGACGTGCCCTTTGTCGACTCCAGTTTTCACAAGGACCAGTTCGGCGTCGAGGGCAAGTTCGTCATCCTGACGTTCGGCCTGTTGTCGCCCAACAAGGGCATCGAATACGTCATCAAGGCCTTGCCAAAGGTCATCAAGCGCCACCCCAACGTGGCCTACATCCTGCTGGGGGCAACGCATCCCCATCTCAAGCGGCACGAAGGCGAGAAATACCGCGAGTCGCTGCAGAAGCTGGCCCGTGACCTGGGGGTGGAGGAGCACGTGCGTTTCCACGACCGTTTCGTGTCCATTGAGGAGTTGGTCGAGTACATCGGGGCCGCCGATCTGTATATAACGCCGTATCTCAACCCGGCCCAGATCACCTCGGGTACGCTGGCTTACGCCGTCGGCGCCGGCAAAGCCACCATCTCGACCCCCTATTGGCACGCGGAGGAGTTGTTGGCCAAGGGCCGCGGGCGGTTCGTGCCGTTTAAGGACGACGGTGCCATCGCCAAGGAGATACTGGCACTGATCGAGGACGAAACCGAGCGGCACGCCATACGCAAACGAGCGTACATGTACGGCCGCGACATGGTATGGTCGGCCGTCGCCCGCCAGTACATGCGAGCCTTCATCCAGGCGCGTGAGGAGCGCGCCCAACAACCGCACGGGCGGTACAGCCGCTTGGCGGCGGATCGGAGACCAGCCGAACTGCCCGCCGTCAACCTCGACCATTTGCATCGCTTGACCGACAGCACGGGGCTCTTGCAGCACGCCGTCAACAAGATTCCCAACTACGACGAGGGGTACTGCACGGATGACAACGCCCGGGGCTTGATCCTGACCGTGCTGTTGGAGGAGCTGGACGACCCGAAACTTGTCGCCACCACCCGGCGTCTGTCCGAGCGTTACCTGGCGTTTCTCTGGCACGCTTTCAACAAGAGCAATGGCCGCTTTCGCAACTTCATGGGCTATGATCGTCGCTGGCTCGACGAGGCCGGTTCAGAGGACAGCCACGGTCGCGCGCTATGGGGGCTCGGGACGGTCGCCGGCCGATCGAACGACCCGCGCACACGCGGCGTCGCCGGCCGGTTATTCAATATGGCTCTGCCGGCGGCGCTGGAAACCATCTCGCCACGCACGTGGGCATACAGCCTGATCGCCATCCATGAGTACATGCGGCGTTTCTATGGCGACAGCGCGGCACAGAACGCCCGCGAGATGCTGGCCGAACGCCTGTTTGACCTCTATCGTCGCAGTCGCCGCGATGATTGGCCTTGGTTCGAGGACGAGCTGGCCTATGCCAACGCCAAGCTGCCGCACGCCCTGATTCTGTGCGGGCGCTGGATGATGCGGGGTGACATGACCGAGGCTGGTCTCGAGGCTCTGAACTGGCTGGCTCAGCTCCAGTGCGCGGACGAAGGCCACTTCGTGCCGATTGGAAACCTCGGATTCTACAAGCGCGGCGGCGAGCGGGCACGGTTTGACCAGCAACCCATCGACGCTCAGGCCATGGTTTCAGCTTGCCTTGAGGCTTACCAGGTGACGGCCGACAAACGCTGGTGGCATGAAGCCCAGCGGGCCTTTGAGTGGTTCCTGGGCCGCAACGACGTTGGCTTGTCCCTGTACGACCCCATCAGCGGCGGTTGCCACGACGGCTTGCACCCTCAGCGGGCCAATCACAACCAGGGAGCCGAGTCGACTCTGGCGATGCTGCTGGCGCTGGTCGAGATGCGCATGGCCGCGGCGGTGCTGCGGCGCGAACAGGATGCCGGCAAGCTGGTCGAAGCCGGAAGGCCCCGCCGCCGCCCCGAATCCTGATCCTCGAAAAACGCCGCGAAACTCTCCAGAATCGCCGGCCCGTCGTCGATGGCCAACAGTCTGGTTCCCGGGGTGATGGACATGACGCACGTCCTTTTCGGCCGCTGGGCACTGACGTGGAGCCGAATCCGAGTCGCTAGCGAAGCGCTCAAAGCGATAGTCGCCCTCTCGACTTGAGACAGCGAATTGTCGCTGCCATTCACAAGCCATCTGGCGATGCCGCGCGACGCTGGCTTCCCAGCGGCTCCACGTGCCCCCGCGTGGAGACGCACCGTGGCTATTATTGGCCTGCCCGGAGTCCCGGCCCCAGCCGTCGCAAACTCTCCACCACTACGCCGGACGTCCGGCTTGACGGCCTCACTCGAGCCAACGACGGCCCGGCGCGACCACGCGCTGAACCCGTCAGAAGCCGTGCCCTTCTCTCGCCGATCAACTACAATACGGTAACTAACGCGTTTGTTCGTAACCCGCTCCGGCCGCGGCCGGCGGGGACCGGAGGAGTATGGCAGTATGACTACCAAGCAGCAGGGAATGGCTCGCCGCTTCGCCGACATGCGGAATCCCCTTCACGCCGAGCTCATCAGGCGCTATCCGGGCAACCCGTTGCTGACGGCCGCCGATTGGCCCTATCCCATCAATTCGGTCTTCAATGCCGGTGCAACACTGCTTCCTGACGGCACGACCCTGTTGCTGGCCCGAGTCGAGGATCGGCGCGGCCATTCCCACCTGACCGCTTGCCGTTCCGAGAACGGCATCGATGGCTGGGAAATCGACCCGCAACCAACACTCGCCCCGAACCCCCAAGAGTACCCCGAGGAGCTCTGGGGTCTCGAGGATCCCCGCATCACCTACATCCCCGAGCTCGAGAGATTCGCCGTCGTCTACACCGCCTACTCACGCAGCGGCCCAGGCGTCTCGCTGGCCCTCACCGAGGACTTCCGGGAATTCGAACGCTACGGCGACATCATGACGCCCGAGGACAAGGACGCCGCCTTATTGCCACGCCGCATCGGCGGCAACTGGGCTCTGATCCACCGCCCGGTCGGTCCAGTCGGGGCCCATATCTGGATCTCCTACTCGCCCGACTTGCGCCACTGGGGCAGCCACCGCATGATCCTCGAGGCCCGCCGCGGCGCCTGGTGGGACGCCGAGAAGATCGGACTGTCGCCCCCGCCGATCGAAACCGAGAGCGGTTGGCTGATGCTCTACCATGGCGTCCGCATGACGCCCGCCGGCTGTATCTACCGACTCGGAATGGCCCTCTTCGACCTCCAAACGCCCGAACACTGCCTGAAACGCGGCACCACCTGGATTTTCGGACCCGAAGAGTACTACGAACGCTTCGGCGATGTCGGAAACGTAGTCTTCCCGTGCGGATACACGCTCGGCGACGATGGCGACTCGCTGCGCCTCTACTACGGCGGCGCAGATAGCTGCATCGCCCTGGCAACCGCCAGCATCCGCGAGCTGCTAGACTGGCTAGACCAGAATTGCATCGATCCACACGTCATCGAGTGAGACACGCTCCAGGTTGCCAATCAGGGCCCGAGCGTGAGCGAGCGGCAACGGCCGCCACGGGACTCTCGTGCTGACTACGGACTGCCCGGCTGCGTAGTCGTCCCCGCAGGTATTCCCGCTGACTCCGGCCCAGACATGGGCGGCACGAGAATCACCTGAAACCGAACGCCATCACTCGCGGGCGCTTCGGCTGGCTCGTGCGTCTTTGGCGCCGGCGGGCCCTCCAGCAGCAACCGCGCCAAGCTGGACAGCAGGGTGGGCACCGATGGCATCGGGTCGCCGGCCGGCCGCGAGGTTGGCATCGTCGTCGGTTGCGTTGTCGGCGCACCATCCGCCGCTGGCTGTGTGGCGACGGGTACCACCACGATCACCGGAAGTGGGGCGGTGACTGCGCGGTGCCGAGCCTCCGCCCGTCTGATGAGTGCCTCCCTATCAAACATGTCAACCGGCCCATCCTCCTCGTCGATCGCACTGTCTTTGCGCGCCGGCTGTCGGCTCGGCTGTGGCTGCCGCGGCGGCGCGGACGGCGCGGTCTTCACTCGACATTCCCGTTTCGGCGCACCCGACTTCCCATCGTGGCGCTCAAGCGGGGCGACGGCGTCCTCGTCGGTCGGTACGGCGCATGCAAACACCGCGTCGTCATACTGAAACACGTGGTCCGGTTGCCCGCCTGCCGCCAACTCCAGAAAAGCCCGGTCGGAGGCCCAGTAACTCATCTGCACGCGCACGCGGCCAGGGGCGCCGGCATCCAGCTCCTCGATTCTCCGCGACAAGTCCGTCGTCGCAAAGTAGAACGTGCTTTCGCATCCGTCCTCCTCTGCCACCGGCACGGCTTCGGCTTGCCAGTCCGCCAGCACCGTTGACACTGCCCGGTACTCCTCCGCGCTGGACGGCGTGATCAACACCTTGACCGCCGGCGCGCTAGAGTCGTCCAGCGCGATGTTCGCTGGGATCCCGGGGAGACTCCCGCCGACGGCCACTTGGTCGTCAAGCTCTCCGGCCACACCGGCCGACAGTATCTGCTCACCTGCGTGCTCCGCGCCCTTCTTGCGCCCTCGCTGAACGATGCTCCTCCGGGCAGGACCGCCGCTATTGAAAGCCTCAGGCGGTGCGGCACTCTCGACAATGTCCGTGGGCTGGCGCATCCCACGCGCCACGAATACATCCACCGCCTTCTCCTCAGCCGCCGCCGCCGGTTCGTTGGTCGGCGAAGGCTGTGTGGGCTCCGGTTGGCGCGCCATCTCCACGCGTGCGACGGATGGTGGTTGGTCCAGCGCCTGCCAACTGACGTACACGCAAGCCGCCAGCACCGCCGCCGCCGCCGCCATCTGACCGAAGAGCCGCAACACACGTGGCCGACGGCGCGAACCGACTCCATCAACAGGCGGGCGTTTCTCCTGTTGGCCCGTCACGGCGGCCATCAGCTCGCTGGGTGCCTGTCGGCGGGGCAGAGCTTGGAGCTCGTCGCTGACGGCACGCAGCTCGCCCAGAGCCCCGGCCGCCTCGTCGGAGCGGGCGATCAGACTCTCGATCTCCCGAGCGCGCTCCGCGCTCAACTCGCCGTCGAGGTACGCCGACAGGTCGGCGTCAAGGTTGTCGTCATGCCGTTCAGTCAACGGCCGTCCTCTCTTCTTGCAGCAGGTCGCGGAGCAAGGCGCGCCCGCGGCTGATGCGGCTCTTCACAGTCCCGGCGGGCACGTCCAGAATCTCGGCGATCTCCGAGTAATCCAGGCCCTCCACGTCTCTCAGCACGACCGCCGCCCGGTAATCGTCGCCGAGCCGGCCCAGTGCCCGCTCGACTTGCTGTTGCAGTTCGCGCCGTTCGAGAGCGGCGGAAACCACGTCGCCGCCGCCCGGAGGCAACTTCGCCGGGGCGGCGCCGTCCTCGTGAGTCTGGTCCAGCGAACGCGTCGCCCGGCGCCCCTGCGTGCGGCGTAGCGTCATGGTCAGGTTAATCGCGATCCGAAACAACCACGTGTAGAAGCTCGATCGACCCTGAAATTGCCGCAGTGCCTCCAGGGCCTTCAGGAACGTCGATTGGGCCAGATCGAGCGCGTCGGCTTCATTGTGGCACATCCGATAACATGTGTTGTACACGCGATCCTGATAGCGCGACACCAGACCTTCGAACGCCGACGGATCGCCACCCTGCGCCCGCTGGACGAGTTCGGCATCGGTCGGTTCGTGGTCGCGTGCGATCCTATTCACGATAGCCTGTTCACAGAGTTTGACGCTCGCGGAGGCGTCTCGGTTCCAGCCGAGCGTGAATTCGTGTCACGGCGCGTTGGCCCCGCGAGCCTGAGGAATCCCACGTTATGATACACCCCCGGACGCCTCTGGTTGACCGCATGGGGAGCGATTTGCCGTAAGTTGTTGGGGCAGAGTCCGATAGCTGTGCCATGCCCACGGCGACAATGCTCTTTGCTTGTCGGCGGTTGACTTAGCCCCCTAGACTACGGATAGAGTATATGGTGGACGCGACGGCACGCGGCGTAGGTGCCGGTGGTGTCCGCTTGACCTATTGTCATCCGGTTGGCCGCGGTGACCACTGAAGCGAGTAGATAGACATGCAAAACATGAGCCTTGTGCCGTGCATAATCCTGATGGCGGCGGCTGTGACATTCGGGCAAGCGCGGGCTGACGGCGTGCGCCAGGGTGGCGATGACTGCGATTCCGCCTTCCCCATCACCGAGCTGCCCTTCGAGGATACCGGCACCACCGCCGGTTATGTGAATGACTACGACGAGGTCTGCCCGCACGGCGGCTCGGTGGCACCCGACGTGGCCTACGTCATCAGCCCCGCAGCCGACATCGCGATCGACATCGATCTGTGCGCCTCGGGCTACGACACCAAGGTCTACGTCTACGAAACCGATTGCGCTTCGGAGAACCTGGTGGACTGCAACGATGATGGGTGCCCGAACTACCGCTCGCTGCTCGAAGGCGTGCCGCTGACCGGCGGCATGAGCTACTACATCATCGTGGACGGCTACGGCAGCAGTGCCGGCCCGTATGACCTCGTGGTCACCGAGGCCGAACTGCCGCCCCCGCCGCCCGAGTGCCCCGCTGACACGATCTTCTCGCAATTACCGACGCTGCCCGACGGTGACTGGTCGTTGGCGCGTAGTGAGGTGAACGCTTCCGGCGCCAACTACAAACGCTACGACAGCTTCGTGGCCGCGGGCCCCGTGGGCGCCGTTCGACTGTGGGGCGTTCCCCTGGTCAACGACGGCGGCTGGATCATGTGCGAGGAGAACCCGATGGCCATGCTGATCGAGTTCTACGCCGACGACGCGGGCGCGCCGGCGGAAAGCCCGACCTGTGCGGACCCGGTGGTTGTCGAGGGCATCGCCACCGGCCACATCTATGGGACCAGCTTCGAGATGTACGTCTATGACATCGAGTTGCCCACCGTCTGCGCGCTCGAAAGCGGCTGGATTTCGATCCAGGGCGCCGGCGACCCCGCGTGCTGGCTGATGTGGGTGTCCTCGGCCGCCGGCGACGGCGAGTCCCTGTACTACATCAACAGCGAGCCCCGCGATCCGGAACCGTATGACCTCGCCTTCTGCTTGAGCTCTGGACTCGCGCCCATCTGCGCCGGCGACATGAACTGCGACGGCGTCGTCAGCTTCGACGACATCGATCTCTTCGTCGATGCTCTCAGCTTCTCAGGCGGGGAGGGTTGGCCGCACAACTGCCCATGGCTGGCCGGCGACTGCAACGACGACGGGGATGTCACATTCGACGATATCGATCCGTTCGTGGCCCGAATCGGCCAGTCCTGCGACGCGTAGTCGGGACTGCGCACGCCGTGTGACACCTCTGGCTGTTTGGCGTCTTCATCGCCGAGCCAATGGGGGGCAGTCGGTACGCAGCCCCGTGCCCGTCCACGACTCGCTGCCTGCTGATTGACGCCGATCATTCTCGATAGGTGGGCCACTCACAAGTACAGATCATTATCGGACTGTGCGGCCAGAGCGAGATGTTTTGTGTGTCCGCGGCATCTTTTTCTTGTTAGTCCGGGGCCAGTCGCTCGAACTCTGCGCCTGACCCTTCACGGTCGAGCTGCCGCCACAGGGGCGTCGCTGAGCGAGTGACGCTGGGGGTTTTCCGGCACGCTGGGCGGCGGCGGTCGTCGCTGCCGGCAGGGGGGTGAGACGATCCGATAAAAGGCTCGCTGTCCACAGCCGATCGCCACAGACGTAAGACGGCGGGTGATGTGGGTAGGTGTAAATGAGTACAAGACCACCCATGGCCACCCGGCGGTAGGGTGCTCTCAGGGCCGGTATACTATGGTCTAGAGGGGGCTGGAGAGCGTGTTTTTTCGGTAATGGTATTGACATAACTGGGCCTGGCGGATAGAAGAAGGGATAGTGGAAGTGGAGATGAAGCGTGCGCTGGGAGAGGTGTTTAGCAACCTTCTTCGAAGCGGCTGGCGGATGCCGGCAGTTTCCCCGATGGCATGTTTCTGCGGATAAGCCGCACCTTGAGTCGGTGCGGACGGTTGCTGTGCCGGATGTGCGACGTTAGCAGCTCTCGGCGCTGTGAGTAACAGGCCGCAAGGTCTGGGGAAGGATGAAGTTGCGCGGATTGATGGCCAGTTGCCATGCCGGTCGACCGTGGTGGTGGGGTGGACGGGGAACGGAGCAATTGCGCAACCATTTCCACAGAGCGGATCGCAACTCAACCTTTTCGCTCAAATGCCCGAATAGTCTCGTACATGTACATCGGGCTTGTTCTACCATTAACGTTCCTCGTCCAAGCGGGCGAGGTGATCTTCGACAGTATCCCGGCACGCGTCGGCACTCGGTCTGGTCCGGGTCCGGCTGGGATCGTGGCACAAGGGTAAGTAGAGCTGAATCTAAGGGAATCGGCTACGAAACCTTGAAGGAGGACACGTAACCATGCGGAAAATGAGTTTGTTGTGTATTGTGCTTCTGGGCGCTAGCTGCATGCTAGCCCAGGCGGAGCCGGCCGCGCCGGTAAGCGTGACGGAATTCTCAGCGAATTCCCTCAACGCGCAGAATGCGGACCTCGGCGCTGTAGCACCGAAGCAGATCCGTCAGGAGACCGGCGATCGCCTGCGCCCCGAGCCCCAGCAGGGCAGCCGCCAGGGCGGCGACATTTGCGCTAGTGCGACCCCAATCGGCTCGTTGCCGTACGATATTACCGGCACGACTGCCGGCTATACCGACGACTACGACGAAGTGTGCAACTACACCGGGTCGACCTCGCCTGACGTTGCCTACAGCTACCATCCTGTGGACGACATTTACATCACCATCGACCTGTGCGACTCAGGCTACGATACCAAAGTCTACATCTACGAGGGCGCGTGCCCGGGCACGTTGATCGCATGCAACGACGATGCTTGCGGCGGAACCTACCGCTCGCAGCTCTTCGACGTTGCCCTCACTGGCGGCAACACGTACTACATCATCGTCGATGGTTGGGGTGGCGAGAATGGTGCATACCACATGCTCGTCATCGAAGGCGACACGCCTCCGCCGGTGCCCGAGTGCCCCGAAGGCTCGCTGTTCTCGCAGGAGCCGGTGCTCTCTGATGGCGCTTGGTCGTTCGGCAACACCGAGGTGACCGAGGGCTACCAGCGCTTCGACGAGTACTCAGTCGAAGGCCTGATCTGTGACATTCACTGGTGGGGCTCGCCGTTGTTCCACGACGGCACGAATTGGGTCGCTTGCGACGAAAACCCGATGGGCTTCATCATCAACTTCTACCCCGATGATGGTGGCGTGCCTGCCGCCACGCCGACCTGCACCTACGAGGTAACCGCTGCAGGTACGGGGACCGGCATTTTGTACGCAGACACCTACGAACTCTTCGCGTACGAGATCGCTCTTCTGGATCCCTGCTGCGCCTTGGAGAGCGGCTGGCTCTCGATTCAGGGTGCCGGCGATCCGGATTGCTGGTTCATGTGGCTCAACTCGCTTGACTCCCCCGACGGCAATAACTCGTCGCTGTTCTACATCAATGGAACGCCCGATCCCGCCGAAGCCTTCGACCTCGCCTTCTGCCTGACTGGCCAGGGTACTCCCGGCGCTTGCTGCGACGACACCACCGGCGAGTGCGTGGACGGCGTCTTGTACACCGAGTGCGCCGGCCGCTGGGCCGAGGGCCTCTGTGCCGACATCGACCCGCCCTGTGGCGACGCCACGGGTGCCTGCTGCTACCCCGAGGACTGTCAGATCCTGACCTACGACGAGTGCGCCGGCACCGGCCCCGTGCCCTGCCCTGGCGACATGAATTGTGACGGCGTCGTTGACTTTGACGACATCGATCCCTTCGTGTTGGCCCTCGGTGGCGAGGCTGGGTATCTGGCCCAGTTCCCCGATTGCCTCTGGCTCAACGCCGACTGCGAGCTCGACGGCGACGTCGACTTCGCCGACATCGACTTCTTTGTGGCCCGAATCGGCGCGGTGTGCGATGCTGGTGCTCGCGACGGCGGCATCTGGCTCGGACCGGGCACCACCTGCGACATGTGCCCCTGCATCCTTGCCTGCCCGCCTGGCGGCCTTCCTGAGGGCGAGCCCTGCGGCGAAGACCTCAACGGCGGCTGCAACT
>CAZUCH010000012.1:0-4494 GCA_964619045.1 uncultured Planctomycetales bacterium
AGTTTCTTGTTTTCTCCGTGGTGGACACGTTAAGATGGTGACACTTGAATCGATTCTTCGTGCGGTTGGGTTTAGGCTTGTTGTTACACCACCTTCTCACCCGCCTGCCACAAGCGATATACGATGGAAACGCGTAGCCAGGCACGATCCAGATTTGTTTGATGAAAAACTTGAACAATTTGACTTCCAGCCAGCATGGAGGTCAGAGTGTCCCGCTCCCGATGACATTGCCGAATTGAAAGACTTGGTTGATTATATCTTAGGGTTGGTGGATGAACGTTCGAAGCGAGTCTTAGAGCTCGTTTTTGGGCTAAATGGTGAAACTTCGTGTACGCTTAGGGATGCTGGGCGACACCTTGGGGTTGTAGGACAATCCGCGTTAAATGCTCTGAGGAAAGCCATTGCACTTGCAGCTATAAGGTACAGGCAAACTGACGTTATTAAATTCTAAGTATCATGCCAGACGATAAACCAAAGCGATTCCAGAAGCGTGGGCCAGGACGCCCAAAGGGTGCGGTCAACAATACAAGACGCAGCTACGAGGCCATCAGGCAGGAATTCGCCGAGACGTGGGGTGAGGCAGGCTGTAAGAAAATGCTCTTCGCGCTCGCCAAGAACGACTTCCCGCAATTCCTCAAGTACTTCATCGCGTTCGCACCGAAGGCTCTAGAGATCACCGCTGAGATCATGTCTACCAACATCCAAATCAAATCCGAGACCTCGGTAAAGTTCCGTCAATTCCTACTTGATCGTTGCGAAGGTGCCGAACCTACGGTAGAAGATACGCTGGCGGCGCTGGACGTGTTCCAGCCGACGGACAGCGGCAATGGTCGAGAACATACCAGCCAAGACGATCAGCAGGCACCTTAACGCCGATAGCGTCATTCGGAAAATGTGCAGGCTGTTCGATGACGGCCACCTTGAACCAGACGCCATGCCGGGGATTCTCGTCCGGTTCTACCGTTGGCTTCTTGCCGATCAGTGCGTGATTCGGTTCATGGACACGCATCACGCCGCCCTGCATCCGAACATGGCTCAACGTATGGTCATCGCGGCCATGATGCTGCAAGCCATCCAGGGTAAGCCGATCCGGCTGAACATCCTGAAAGGTCGCAAGCTCGGCGTCTCGACCATCATCCAGGCTCTTTTCAACTTCATGGCGACGCACTATCCGAACCAGGTCTCTATGCTCTTGGCTCACGAAGAGAAGTCCACGCGGGCTATCTTCTCGATCGCCAAGCTCATGGCCGAATGCTACGAAAAGTCATGGGCCGATCCGAAGGGCGAGTTGATAAAGTACCCAAACCGTTCCGAGTTCTCGTGCTGGACAGCCGGTGGTGTTGGCGTCGGTGCCGGTGGTACGCCGAACCTGCTACACAAGTCCGAGCTGGCACTATGGCGAAACAACAAAAAGGAAACCGACTACGCGGCTGACATTGCTGTACCTGCCGAACCGAATACCGTCATCGTCAACGAGTCTACCGCGAGAGGCAAGGAACTGTTCTGGGCTAAGTTCGAAAAGGGTCTACTGCCCGATTCGGATTTTCGATCGCTGTTCATTCCGTGGTTCATCGGTGACCAATACCGAGCGGACATTGTAGGTCGATATGTCAGAGACGGTGACGATACTATGCTCGTACGGTGTGCGTTGGAGTACGGCATCGAGATAACCGACGAGGCGTTGAATTGGCGACGTCACGCTATCAAACAATACGGCGAGCACATCTTCCGGCAAGAGTTCCCGTCAACACCGGAAGAGGCCGTGCAGTCTCGCGCCGGGCTGGTGTTGCCTTACATCGCCTTGACGCTCTGTAAGGAACTGTCGTTTGATCCGATGGCCATTGACGTGCGTGAGTGGGTCGGCGGCTACGATCATGGATACAATGACCCGACGGCAATCGTTACCGGGTTTTGGCACGACCAGGAGCTATGGGTTGTTGACAGCGCGACTATGGATAATACGTTAGCTCGTGAACAGGTTGAATATCTTCACGGGCATCACACGTACTATTGTGACCCGTCGGCGTTAGCGGCACGTAAAGAAGTATCTCAGGCTGCCAAGGATGTCGGGTTATCGTGCCATTTGGTAATGGCTCCACGCGATGGAAAAGCCGAACCCGACTCCGAGTGGAACACGGTGCATCGGTTGTGTGTCGAGGGTCGGTTGCACATCATGGAAGACGTCGCGGACAGGATCATTGTCGAGGCGTCACAGTTCGCATGGAACGAAAAGACGGGCAGGCCGGACGATCGACGTGGCGAGGAGCACGGCCACTTTGACACGCTGGACGCTTTGAAGTATATGGTGATGGGGTGCACGTATGGTCTCGGTCAGTCTGCGATTGTCGAGAACGTGCAGCCGGAATTTCGTGTGCGTAACCGACGTGATGCGATGAGGCGACTTTAGAAAGGGCGAACGATAACAGGAGTTTGACCAATGGCGAACCTACTAGGGAAACAGTTTACCGGGTACAGTCAGCAGCTTGACAATAACCCGAGACGTATCACGGACAACCCGGCGCCCGAAGCGTTGGAGCATTGGCTCCAGGCGGTGGACGACGGCGACTTGGCGGCTATGGTTGAGTTGTCCGAAGGTATGGAAGCCAAAGACGCACACCTGCAGGCCGAACTTAAGAAACGGCGTATGGCGGTTACAGCCTTGCCGTGGACGATCGAACCGGACCCGAAAGCCAGAGATCAGACGTTGGCGATGGAGACGGCTGAATTCTGTCAGGATCAGCTTAACGGCATCCAACGCTTCGATGCGTCGACGGACAATCAGCCGAGTGCGTTAGATCATTTGGGTCATGCGTTGGCGCCGGGGTTGGCGGTGCTTGAGCTTCGATGGGAGCCGGTGAAGGACTCGCTCGGCGAGTGGGCTACAACGCGACTGCTGGACATTATCCCTGTTAGAGGATCTCGGCTGGTAAGCAATACGGCGTCGAATGCGTGCGTTAACGTCTTAACCGAAGAGGAGCCGCAATTCGGTATTCCCGCCGTGTCGGGTAAGTTCGTGACGTATACGCCGGACGTTCGTGCGGGTGGTTTACTGACTGTTACCATGACGCGGGCTTTGGTTCGTCTATGGTCGATGAAGAAATATGCGATGGGTGATTGGGGTGCGTTCTCCGAGGTTTACGGTCAGCCGTTGCGGGTAGCTAAGCTCGCGGAGAATCATACCGCAGCCGAGGCAACACGAGCCGCAGAGATGCTCAAGAATATGGGCAGCGATATGTGGGCGGTGTTCGGCCAGAACGTTGAGTTGGAATTCAAGGAAGCTGCACGCGGGGTACAGCCATTTAAAGAGATCATCGACTTAATCGATAGCAAGATGTCGATTCTGATTCTCGGTCAAACGCTTACAACGGATACGCAAGGCGTCGGCAGTTTGGCTCTTGGTCGTGTGCATGAAGGCGTTCGGGCTTCGTTGACGCTTGGCGACCTTAAGCAAGAAGCCAACGCCATTCGTAGTCAGATTCTCAAATGGATTGTCCACTTCAACTTCCCCGGCATGGATGCGCCGGTGCCGATATTCGTCCGCCAGGTGTCCGAGGATAGCGACATCGCGGGCGATACGCTCATGCTCCAGAAGTTAGAGTTTATGCGTGGTCAAGGATTGCCGGTCGACCCGTCGTTTGTGTATGAGAGTCTTGGCATTCCGATGCCGAAGGACTTGCCGGAACCGGAGTTGGATCAGGAGGCGGCGTCGGATTTTGAGACGTTGCCGAACGAGCCGCTCTTGACACATCGCGAGGTCCAGACGATGCTTAACCTGCCACGTGGCCGTGCGTTGCGTATGGCGAGGGCTGGCGAGTTGGCGCATATCGTGCTTCCAGGCGGCGACATTCGATTTAGACGGTCTGTGATTCAAGGTCTTTTGAAAGGGCAAGATGATGGAGAGGCTACCTAAGCAAGATGTTGTGTGTATTGGTCCGCTCAAGGGTGCGGTCCCGGATGCCATACGTGCGTTGATTAAACACGTAGAGATAGTCGAGTCCTTACCGAGCGACTGGAATTGTGTAACCTTTGATATTATATTCACAGGGGGCACGTGCGATAGTTATGCGAGGGTGGTTTCATCCAGCAGGACGGACCTTTATGGTCTCGGTGGCGATTCAGATACTAAGACGTTGAGAGAGGTTCGCGAGGCGTTAGCTTCGCTGATTGCGGCTATCGATAGGTTAGTGAAAGGGCAAGATGATGGCGAGCAAAGAGTCGGCGACGATTGAGATTGAAATACCGGAACGGAGAGACCTTAGGAAGTGCGTTAGCTTGTTACTCGAAATGCTTGCGTGCGTGATGCGGTTCACCAAGCCGAAGTGGTCGAGTGTAGCCGTTACGGTTACATGGTACGAGGACGACATCCGTAGGCCGTTAGACGAGCTGAGTATCGGGTTCACTCGTGAAGAGTTGGAGGCAGGCGATGCCTGAACCTATCACAGTCGTCGCGGGCCTTCATCGTTGCGGGTCGTCGCTCGTGATGAAGATGCTGCG
>CAZUCH010000012.1:4594-13746 GCA_964619045.1 uncultured Planctomycetales bacterium
GATGAAGCTTGAGCGGGAAAAATGGCTCAATCCGATTAGCCCAAGAACGCACGTTCCAAAGGGTGAAATGCGGAAACAGGTTCGGCGGCTTGACATTGATGAACCGAAGGCGAGGAGAATACTAGAGGCCCACGGGTGCCCGATGCTGGAGCTGCGGTTTGAGGATATGCTTGGGAGTCCATCCAAGGTTGCCAAGGTTTTGGCCACGTTCTGCGGGTTGCCGTTCTGGCCGCCGATGGCTGCGGTGATCCTGGAACGTTCTGCCCGGTGCTCAGATTCGCCGTTGGAGTATCGCTGGCTGCGGGAGCGTAGAACGTCTAAAGTGTCGTAGTCGGGTGCGTATGCGTGCGCAGACCACGCCACGCACCGAGCGGAGCCCTCGGGGGTGCCCTTCCCTCGGGGGCTTTTCTATTTGTTCGCAGGCGTCCGGTATTGGCACACCCTGTTTCACGTGAAACGTCACATTATTTCCTCTTGACGTATTATTCACTTATCGCTAGGTTCCAGCAAAGCTGCACCGCTCGCGGCTGGCCTGTCTGCCCAGGCTTACGTGATGAACTTGCGCCACTACCTCGGCGGTATGACCGAGGTTGCCGCCATTACAGAGCGGACATCCCCACCGACACGCCTTCTATTGCTCCGCCACGGCGACCTTAAATGGGCCAATCTTGACGCTGAGTTAACCGAGGAATCCGCACGCGAGATTGTGGCCGCCTTCGATAAGCAGGGTTGTGACTTGGTTATCGACTGGGAGCACGCCGCGAAACAAATCGAAGACGACCCGGACGCTGCGACGCACAAGGCGAAACCGGCACCGGCAGCCGGGTGGATCAAAGGTCTGGAATATGTTGCCGGCGAGGGAATCTACGCCGATCCGATCGAATGGACCGACAAGGCGCATGCGGCCATCATGGCCAAGGAATACAAGTACACGTCTCCTGTCATCCTCGGTGACGAAAAGGCCGGGAAGGTGACACCACACAGACTTCATAGCGTGGCCCTCGTTAATAGGCCACGTACACAAGAGCAGGCCGAACTATTGGCGGCTCGGTTAGATAAGGAGCTGATTATGGCTAACGAGAAAAAGACTCCGCAAGACGAGCCGAAGCCGGTAGTGGAATCGGCGGCGGACGATCCGGGGAACCTGATGATGAAGGCGGTTGTCGTCCTTCAAGGTGCTGGCGTCACGATCGAGGACGACGCGACACCAGAAGAGATTATCCAGGCGTTTGTCGAGCACATGACCGGTACGGCTGCGCCGCCCGATGACGCACCAGCACCGGAAGAGGAGGCCGCGTCGGATACACCCGTCGATGGCGATACTGCCGAGGTTGCCGGGCTTCGTGCGAAAGCGTCGTTGGCGGACGACTACGGGAAACGTTTAGCGGCCATCGAGGCCAAGATCGCAGCCGAGGCAACCGAGAAGCTGATCGATGAAACCGTACAGGCTGGAAAGTTGCTACCGGCAAACAAGAACCAGATGAAGGCGATGCGTGAGTACGCCGCGAAAGATCCGAGCGGGTTCAAGCTATTCGCTGCGAGCATGCCGGTTCTGGCCGATCCGGGTGTAACGGCTGGCGTAAACGGGAATGACGGTGCAACAGGTTCGGCACGTACAGGGTGTATCAGGACGGCTTCGCGAACCTATGAAGCAGACCCAATGGTTGCGTGTGGTGCCGATGTCAAGCACTATGTGAACGCTGTGCTTTTCGAGGCTGGCGAAAAGGAATTGACCGACGCGGAAGTCAAAGCACTAGGTAAGTAGCTTTATGCTATATGAATAGGAGCCAATCATGGCAGCAGTAACAGCAGACAATACGGTTTTGATTCCGTCGAAGCAATTGCCGGTCGATGGATTCGTGATAGATTTTCAGGTGGCAGCCGCTACGACGATTTACAAAAATACGTTCGTCGGGCTGGATACCACGGGAGGACTGACCAGCTTTGTGGCTGGCATTAACGCGGTGATGACGAACGCGACCACGATGGTAGGAACTTCGCTTCGTGGTATCGCGCTTGAGAGTGTTGACAACAGCACTGGCGCTATCGGCGATAAGACGTGTAGTGTGCAGGTTACGGGCTTTTTCACGCACACTTGCACAGGTGCCACCGTGCTTGACGTTGGGCATCCTGTTTATGCGGTGGATAACGCAACTATCGGATTGACTCAGACGGCAGCGGACGGAACGATTGGCAACTATGAGCCGATCGGAACCATCGCCTACGTTCCGGCGACGAGTACCGTCGTTGTTGACATGGGCACACCTGCTTCACGGTCTGGCTGGATTGGCGGAATGAAGACGGTTGTTCGTGGGGTCGATGCAGCGGCTACACTGAATCATGGTGTATGGCTGCTACACCCGACTGACCAGCCGAGATGTTTCTTGCATTCTGGGAATGCTATTATCTCTGAGACTGGAGTGGGTACTACCGACAACGGCGAGGTTACGATTGTTCATACGCCAGGCACCGACACGGCCCTTTGTGGGATTATGACGGTCATCCACACAGCGGTTGTCGCCGACTTGGCTGTAATCACGCGTCCTGGTATCGCCGTTGGTAATGCTGTCGTTAGCGCTGACAACATGATTCATGTGGCGGCCAACGTTGGAATTGCCGCAAAGGTGACCACCCTCATGGGAGGTGGTGCAATCGCTGGTCAAGCTAGGGTATTCGCGACATTTATGGCAACGTAGTCTGATTCGGTGCCACGGGTTGGCACTGCCACCAGAAGGAGTAAGTTATGGCAAGAACGATTCTATCTAACATCACGAAGGCGGGCACACGTGCAGCCTTCCATCAGGCGTTGGAAACGGCACCAAATATCTGGCAGAACCATTGCATGACAGTTCCGTCGGATACTCAAACTGAGACTTACGTATGGCCTGGTACGTTACCGTCACCGCGTGAGTTCCTTAGCGGTCGATCCATCCAAGGCATCAGGGACTTCACGTACGACGTGGCTAATCGTGAGTACGAACTGACATTCCTGATTGACCAGAACAGTATGGAAGATGATCGCAATAACTTCATGAATAGCCGCATTGCCGAAGCGGCTGAGACATGGGGTACGTTCAAAGATAAGCTGTTCACTGGCAAACTTGAAGATGGCGACACGGCGACAACCACATTTGATGCTACGGCGTATTTCCACGCCACTCGCACGATTGGCTCGTCTGGCACTTTGGATAACATCATCACCACAACCTCGGCTGCCACAGCCAATGACTTTGTAACGGCAGCGGAAGCCAAGACGAGTATTCAATTAGCTTTACAGACGTTTGCCAACATGGAAGATGACCAGGGTAAACGAGGTTATAACGCGCAGGCCGTTAAGCAGATTCGCGTTGCCGCTCACCCGCAGTACGAATCCGGCTTCGTTGAGTTCTTCGAGTCTGGTTTGCTGTCGAGTTCCGACAACCCGTGGGGTAAGGGTATTGGCGTCTTCGATCCGTTGCCGTATTTGACCGGGACCGACATTCAGGCGTTCATCAGTGCCGTCGGTTCATCGCGTAAGCCGTTTATCTACCAGGAGCGTACACCACTATCCATCGAAGTATTCAACGACTCGAAGGATGTCGCTTTGAATCATGGCGTGTTGGTGATGTGTCGCCAGCGGTTTGAATTCGCTTACGGTGATTTCCGGCGTTGCTGTCAGATGACCTACACGTAGGATTGATTTCGGGGCGGTGTCGTGTGGCACCGCCCCTTTGATACTATCACGAAAGGGCTTTTGTATGCTGCCAATCGACAGCGTAAGCGGAAAGTATTGGGACCAGGAAACGGCGAATCGCAAGCTTCACATGATCGAACGTGAGGCTATCGAGCAATTGCACGCTCGTGACATTGCCCGTGGCCTCCCTGAAAATGGTCAACGGTATCAGGTTGTTATGCCTGACCCTGAATCAGATCCGCAAGGATTGAGGTCTGGAAAAGCACAGTTTGTGCCTGAGTTAATGAGTATCGTCAAGAGTACTGGTGGCGAGCTGGTGGCGTTAATTAAGCATCGATGGGCGTTGTGGTGTCTTGAATCACGAGACCAGGCCGGATTCCTAAAGGAAACAGAACCGATTCATCGTGCTAAGGTATTGGCCGCAACAGAGAACCCAAAGCTCAGAGGTCCTAGGGACGAGCTTATTACGATTGCGCAGTTAGAAGAGAGTTTGAAAGAGGCGCAGGTAAATAGGCCGAAGCCTGTGGAAACACTTCGAAACGAACCGGCGAAAAACAGGACGCCGAAGATGGGCGTTGTGATGGGTAGCTAATGGGCAATTACGCGACAACGGCTGACCTGGAAGCGAGGTTTGAGAACGACTCGGCGGTCGCACATCTCACCGACACATGGGAAACCGGCACACCGGATGACGATGTGCTCGCCGAGGTTCTCAACTACGCCGAAGGGACGATCGATAGTCATTTAGCTCAGCAGTACTTAGTGCCGGTTGACGTTAGCGGATCGGCGGTGCTGGCGGCTCAGCTCAAGTCGGTGGCGTTGGATATTGCCGTTCGGCATTTGATCACGCGGCATGGCAAGGTCCCTGAGTCTAAAGAGGCCGCATATGATGATGCGTTGGCGTGGCTGCTTTTGATTTCGGAAAGGAAGCTACAGCTACCGTCGGCGGCGGCGTTACCGAGTACGGCAACCCGTGACCCGCTCTTCCAGTACGGAACGGCTGGCGACAGTAGCGATAGTCTGAGGAAGTTCACACGGGCGACACAGAGGGGATTCTAATGGATCGCGTTTTCGGTGCGATGGTCGAACGGTTCAAGGCGGACGCGGAGCTCAAGAAATTGGCGAAGCGAATGTACCTTGGAACCGGCGAGGATCACGACCCGCCGTACGTGGTCGCTGAGTTCGGACCGTCCGAGGACTTGGATGCGTTCGACGTCGATATAACGATTCATCCGGTAACGTTTACCATAGTCACCGGCGGGACAAAGCCAACTAAGCATGGCGAGGCGGTTCGGGCATTCCTTCGTGTCTTCGATGACGCGAGCATCGAGGGCGGCGAGTTTGATATTGTGGCTTGCACGCGTACCAGCCGCAGCGGTCCGAATCGAACGGATGACGGTATGCAGTGGGAAAGTTCAATCGATTATGATGTCACGGTTGAGCTTGCGAGAATGACGCCTGCGTTAAGGGGTGCCTGACATGGCCAGTGCGACACGTAAGCGGCTATTGAAGTTCAAGGGTCCGAAGGTCATTAAGTCGCAAGAGGTAGCACGCGCGAAGGCGATGCGTATTGTCGCAGCCGAACAGGAGGCCGCTTTACGTAAGAAGCTCGGACCGAATACGCCTGTTGTGTCACGCCCTTACGCGTCGCCAAACTCTAAGACCGGCGCGTTGCGAAATAACACTACGGTCATGTTCAAGAGCGGAAAGAACGTGGTCCGCACGTTTCAATATGGCTTTTGGTTGGAGGGCGGCACGTCTAGGGTGAAGCCGCGCCCGTGGATCATTAACACGATGAACCAGAAGCGATGGGTCAAGAAGATTGTAGCACTCACGAAGAAGTTCTCCAAGGCGTAGGAGCTTTGATATGGCATCGACTATTGCAAATGGGAACACCGGCGCCGTAACTATGCCAGCGGGTCTTATTCCCTCGACTAGCTACGGAACGATTGACAAGTGGACGGCTAGTTTCGACGGAGACCTTGAAGAGATTACATCTTTTACCGATACAGGGTGGTTCAAGGTTCACACTCTTGCGATGCACGGCGCGACGGGTACGATCGAAGGTCAGATGGCGGCTGCGGCAGTGCCGGACTTGGCGAACTTTGCCGTTGCGGATCGAACGGGCGTTACAGGGCTAGTGTTAACATCGAGCACGGGCGAATCTTATTCCATGAAGGCGTTCCTTCACAACATCTCGTCTGATGTATCAAAGGCTGGACTCCCGAGATTTACGGCTAACTTCACAGCGACTGGTACTATCACGAGAACGACGACGGCTTAGGAGTATTCACTATGGCTATTGTATCAGGAAAAGGTGGGTACGTTACTTTCGGTGCTGGGCCGGAGTCTGCGAATATTCACCACTGGACTTACTCGGCAGAGGCCGACCTGTTGCCTGCTGATGTGTTCGGCGTTGAGACGGACGCTAAAGTATACGAACAAGGAATGCACAAGGCTACGGGAACCATCGAAGGTTATGTGGCTATCGCTGGCGTTCCTGTGATTTCAATGCTACAGACAGCCTGCGACGCAGGAAGCACGTTAAAGTTGGCGTTGGCTGGTGGCGCTGACGGGACGATAGGCTATCAGATGGCTAACGTGATTATTAATAACGTTTCCGTCAATGTCGAAAAGCGTGGCGGGCTGCAAACGTGGTCGTGCAATTATACGTCATCGAGTGCGTTGGGTGTGACAGTATCATACTAGGGGCTTGACATGGCGACTTCGTTTAGCGGCATTACTCAAAAGATATTCGACCTGACCTACAGCAAGACGTTCGACCTTGGCAACCAGACCGGCGGGCCGAGGTTCAGTCGGTCGCAGGCATGGACGAATGGCAGCGGCTCCGGTCAAGGCAACACGGTGTTCCATGATACGCGGACGCTAGCGTCGTCGACAGCCGAGACGATTGACCTGACGTCAACCTTGTCGGACGACTTCGGAACGACGATCTTGTTTACCAAGGTCAAGGAAATCTGGATTCGGAACAACAACACGACCACGGCGCAGGTGATGACGGTTAGCGGCAACGCGATGGGTGCCTTTCTCGGCACCACCACGCATACGCAAGAGATCGGACCGACTGGCGAGTGGGGCGTTAGCAGCCCGGTTGACGGGATGACCATCACGAACACGTCGCAAGACCAGTTGACGCTTACGCCTGGCGCGTATGAAGTCATTTACGAAATTGTCATTATCGGAGTAGTGTGACCCATGAATGATATGAGCGGCATTCCGCAGCAGGACGTGAGTAATGCAACGGTCGAATTGACGTTTGGCGATGTGACCTACACGATCGATCGTATTCGGCAAGGGCAAGTTAGTCAGTCGATCGCGTTTATGCTGAGTCGCCGGATGCAGTCGATTATCGACGCTACACGCACGATTGAAACGGTCAGCCCTGAGAGTCGCGGTTGCGCGATGGCTCAGGTGGCGTGCAAGATATTCAACTTGTCGGACATCTTAAACGACGTTGACGCTCGCATGCACCTGATGGCGCAGTCGTTAAAGGTTAACGGTCAAGCGGTTCCATTCGAGCACGTTCGGTCGGTCATGCAACCGCAGACCAAGATCGACATTGAAAAGGTATGGTTGGAGCTGTCGACACCGAAGAGTGTGGAAGGTGACGCAAACCCTACCGCTTCGACCTCTACAGACCCGCCGACCTAGAGGGCGAAGGTGCGACGTTCGCGGCGATATGTTCTCATTATAAGATGACTCCACGGGAGGCCGAGGATCTGACGCTGACGCAATGGAACTTGCTTGTAAGGCAGATGAACATGGAACACGAGCAGGGACACGGCAATGGCTGAAGATCTTGGACAAATCGTATTATCAGTTGAGGCTGACGACTCAGGGTTACAAAAGACTCTGAAGAGGGACGAGCAAGTCGTCCGTAACGCTGCAAACAACATGCAGCGAGATCTCGGCAAGGTCAAGGCGGCCACTCAATCCATCCAAGCACCATCCGGCAATGCCGCTGCTGCTATCGGTTCGATCAGTGCGGCTGCTGCACTTAGCGGAAACCCTATTGCTGGTATGGCCGCACAGGTTGGCAACCTGGCTATTCAGCTAAAGTCCATGCTCGTTGGTGCCGCTGCTCCGCTCGTTGCCTTGGGTGCGGCGGCTGTCGTGGTTGCTGGGCTGATTGCGGCAATTTGGAACGTGCAGGCCATCGCTGACTGGATCGAAGGGGTAGGCGATGCCGAAGAAGCTCTTAAGAAAACGAACGATTTACTTGAAGAGAAGAAGGCCAAAGGCCAAGACATCATCAAGAATCTCGGCCAACAGCTTGCTATACTCAAAGGCGTCAATGACGCTTACGACTTCAAGGGGTTGGACGCCGCGCAGCGTGTCGAGGCTCGCAGGTTGCAGAATGCTATCGATAGTATCAAAGCAGCCGAAGAGAAAGCGAAACTGTTAGCTACCGAGGAGGCCGCACACCAGAAGATCGTATCGACGTTAATGATGGAGCACGGGATTTTGCAAGGCACGGTCGACAAGTACGACCTGATCGAGAATCTACAGATCCGACGTTTGACGCGACGTAACGACGAACTTCGAGCCCAGCAGGCCATCGTAGAGGCTACTGAAGCCGAAGCAAACGCCAAGCAAGCCGCATTCAACGCCCAGGCAGGCCCACAGACGGGCGATGAGGCGTCGAAAGCTCTCTTAGCCCGTCTGGACCTGATCAAAGCACAGGAACGCTCCAGGCAGCTTATGGTCGCAGAGCTGGAGGGTCTCGTGCAGATTGGTCGCATCTCGCAAGAGCAGGCCGACAAGCTCGCCACGGCGTTCGGGATAGCCGAAAAGGCAGCCGAGAAGCTGGCCGGCGGCAAGACAGGTTCGATCGCGGCATCGGCCTTCGGTGGTGGTCGTGCGTCGTTTGCGAATGTGTCGAGCGGCGGCGGTCAGGATCGCGGCATCGGCCAGCGTGGCAAGCTGATCGACCTCGCAGCGGCTCAACTGGAAGCAATGAGGCAGACCGCATTGGCCATCAAAGCCAAAAAGGGGCTCAACTGATGGCTAGGTGTTTCGAGCTATTGAGAAGCCGAGTCGGCACTGTGTCCGGTCTGGATGGTGTTACGTCTGCGACGCGGCTGTTCTTCGTTGAGACCGACAACGCGACGCAAAGCCCGATTCTTGTGTGCGCCGGTCAGGTTGGCGGTCAAGGTCGTTCGGCATCCTTGCGTGGCCGAAAGGATACAGACCGACCGGCCACGGCGGCATACAATACGTCACACCCGTGGTATCCTGGTATCTACGTGATGCGGCATCGAATCGTCGATGCGATGTCACCGACTCAATACCACGTCGAAGCCGACTATGAGACGCCTGCTTTTACTGAACGTGGATCGGCAACCAGCCATAACGGTTACGCGTGGACGATCACCGGAAACAGTGGCTCCGAGACTTACGAGCTAGTTAAGGACATCGAAGGAAATATCATCGGGCCGCCAGCGTACAAAGTTCACGA
>CAZUCH010000012.1:13756-17923 GCA_964619045.1 uncultured Planctomycetales bacterium
GAAGGTGAAGAGTTAGGGTCGCACTTAGCCTACATCGGTGGGAATAAGGTTAAGCTGGATGTAGCCGTAGGTCGGGTGTCTGAGCCGATCCAAGCCGAACGACCGACCGCAAACTTCACATTGACGAGAACGCTTGGACAATTGGCGTCGAATACGCTCGCGACAGTTTGGTCATATAGCAAGACGATCAATAGTTCTGATTTCTACGTTCGAATCGTTGGCGGCAACATCACGTTCCGGGGTGTAGGTCAGTACAAGCTCGACAGTATCGCGTTCGCGTTTGTTCAAGGCGAATCGTTTTTCGGTTCGATACCTGGCGTGTTAACCGAGATCACGCTTGGCATTACATGGTCGGCCGAGAAGTGGTCACCGGTGCCACGCTTGCCGGTGTTTACCGATGATACTGGCGGGCGTGGGATTGTCATTGCAGAAACCCAAACGGAGCCGACTGCATACGAGCAGAAGACGATTCCCGAGAAGAACTTCAATGATCTATTTAACGCTTTGATGTTTGCATAATGGCAACGCGAGCCCCGAAATTCCGACGCGGCATGAGCTTCACGGACCTGAGCGCCGCCGAGTGGCAGACCATCGCCGACGGTGCTGTCAAGGCCCACAACCTCACGGTATCCACACCGTTGACGGTGAAGCACGGGAAGGATACGGCCACGGTCGGGATGGTGAAGCAGCATGATCGGCGTGGCGGTGCGGTAGCGGCGGCTGGTGCGGTGGCATACTTCAAGGTCGTACAATACAAGGGCGACTATCTGGAGTGTCATACGTGGGATTGGGTAACAGAAGGCAATAGCGTAGTACATGTAGCCGTTCCGTTTCTGTTGCGGCTAGAGTATTCAGTTGACAACCCGCGTGCTGGATACACGTACACCGCCGCGAATTACGACTGGCAAAATAGAACGTCAACGAAAGTCGGTGGTGATACGGAAGAGCAGGTCATCGTACCGCTGTATCTTTTCGGCGATGTCATTATGGCCAGTCGCGGGATTCCCGTTGGCGTGTCGGTTGGTGAAGAAAGTATCGTTTGGCAAGACTTGAACCTTGACGCTCGTGCTTGGGCGAAGGAGTCGCCGTGACGCACGCTGGCATAACTGAAAGTCAGCACGGGGTATTCATTGAGTCGCCGCATGGCGTACGCGATGGAGGCGGTCCACGCATCTTAGTGTGGGATTCTGATATGCCACCAGGCAATCTAGCCACCTCGTTCTACTTGTTCCTTAGGGAGTTCGGTCGGCCAGTTGATAGACAGAACAAATACACGGGCAACATCAAAGACTATACGACGATTTTTTGGCCGACAGCCGGATGGACTACATACAATCAAGTTCTATCTACGCCTCCTCCGTGGTGGTATGACGTAGCCGTGAACCCAACCTGGGTTGGAACTATCGCCATTACAGCTGAACATACTGTAGGCCAGTTTTATGGTGATGGGTTTGCTGCGTCGGCTGTATGGTTGAACGACAATCTGCCGGACGCGTTTGGGATTCGGTTTATCATCAGTGGAGTTGGCCGCGACGATCCGTTGGAAGATCCGCCCGGCATTTTGAATCTGGTTACTGTTCCCGCATTGCCGCATTTCTTAACTAGCGGAGTTTCTGAAATTGGGCATGGTGCAAGTTCGGTGTTTAGCTATAACGATTCTCGTGTTACTCCGCTTGCGTATACAAGGGATGTGTTTGCTCCGCTGCCAAGTTCACGCGTTTGGTTAGCCTATGCCGCGGCGCGTTCTGTTCGGTGGGTGATTTCTGGAGACTCTAATTATCTGTCGGCGTCGCCTACGAGCGATGGCAGAGTTCTTACGCCTAATCCGACGCAGTTCAACCATACGTTTTTGAGTAACATAGTAAACTCATGAGACGCACCCTAACCATCGCGGCGTTCGTATTGCTCATCGGCACAGCAGCCGCACAGCGACCGTTCAAGATAACCCGCATCGACTTGCGGCAGACAGGAGAAACACCTATGGCTAACGAATACAACATCTGGAATTCGGCTACTGGGGCCTTTGACGCGGCTGGTAGTTGGTCCGTCGGAACGCCATCGGGGAAGATGAACGTTCTAGACGGAACGTCTCAACAGGATGTAACGTCGGGTCTCGGGTCTAGTGGTGCGCCAACCACATGCAATTTATTCACGACTGAGGATTATACCGGAGACCTTGGAGGTCCAGGTAACCCGTTGTGGATCGTGACGGCTGGCAAGGCTATCACGCATCGCGGTGAGGGCACGATGTATCTCGGTAGTTCGGTTGCCATTACCGAGAAGATTGTTATCGACTCCGAAAACCAACTGCTCGCGGCTGACATCTATGGCGGTGCCGCACAGCTACACGTCAAGCGTGGTTATGTGGTTGTCGGGGCAAGCACCAGCTTTGTCACCGGATACGTCGGCGTCGTCGGCACTAGTGGACCGGATGCACACTTGCTTATCGAAGGAAGTGGAACGGGAACGAATGAGCCTGGTCTTATGTACTGTCACGGCGGGACGTTCACCAATAACCGGACGCTTGTCGGTGCCGCATACGGCGACAACATCATCGTCGTAACCGGCGGGACGTTTACGCAAGATGAAGGTTTGTTGAGTGGTTACACCGTTGTCTATCATTTCGGCGGAACGTTCATCTATCGTCCGACGGCGGCGCATGTTAACGGCGAGTTTATCTACGTTGGCATCGACGGGACGGGTAACTTCACGCAGACCAATCTCGTTTCGACTGCCGCATTCGCACAGACCATCATCGGACCGAATTCGAACTTCCTACCCGCGCTCGGGCAGGACATAGATAAGTACTTCGACATCGACCTTCGGGAACTTTACCCGTAGAGGAGAAATATTATGTCAGGTGAATTACTCACGGGAGTTGACTGGAGCAACGATGCGCATTGGTCATCGGCAGCTAAGCCTGTAGACAACGACGATGCGATTATGTCGGACGTGCAGACGTCGAACGTTACGACCGGCTTGGCGTCGGCGTTAGACCTTGACCTTGACCTGCTCTATCTGCCGGAAAGGTTTCTGTACTCGCTCGGGTCAACGTCGTCACCGATCGCGACAGCCGCCGACCTGGTCCGACACTACGGGCCGGGGTTCTTGTTCTACGAATGCGACAACGGCGCCGGTGCGGCGGTGACAGACGAGGTTCGGATCTCGTGCTCGCAGGCGTCCGGTGGTGCCGAGCTTGGCAGTCTGGCCGGTAACGCTGGCACCTTCACGAAGATCATCATCACACGCGGCAAGGTGCTGCTCAAGGCCAACATCGAATTCACCGACACGACCGGAACCGTCGAGATGAAGCCGATCGGTGGCGAGAATTCCAACGTCATGGTAACGCTCACCGAGGGTGCCGATGCTTTGCCGATTCTGATAATGGACGGTGGTGTGCTGGATTCGTCCGGTGCCATCACGGTGGCGACACAACGCGGCGGGAAGCTGGTCCAGCGTAAGGCGGCCATCACGACGCTTAACCTCAAGGCGGGCGAGTGCGAATACGAATGGTCGGCTGGCACGACCGTCACGGTACACACCGGCGCCAAGCTGAACCTGATGACCAACGCGGTCAAGAAGGTCTTTACGACGTTGAACGCCTACGATGGTGCTATCATCGAACACGATAGCCTGCTCCACACGTTCACAGCGTTCAACCGCTTAGGCGTGGAGGGCTAACCGTGTCAATCTTCACCCATGCAGGAACGTCGGACATGGCCACCGTGGCGAGTCCAGCGTCAACGCCGAGGCTGTTCTTGTCCGATGGTCCGTTCGTGCTAACTCGGCTTGAAGTTGAGTTTACTGCGGGCACCGGGTCCGCGACATTGGGCCTTTGGGTCGACGATGCTCGCGGTCCGTTTTTCGATCGTCTAAAGTATGAGTTTCTTGCGGCTGGCACCGACGGTGTGAACGTGTTCTTCCGGCTTGAAGATGGCAACCAGGAACGTAAGGCATTCACGCTGAACGCTGGCGATGTGTACGTCCCTGTCTGGGAGAACCCGGACGATGGGACGATGGAATGGCTGATGACGGCGGAGCTTGAACGTGCCTAGAAACGACACAGGTCAAGGCCATCCTGGACCAACGAAAGCCGAAGGCGACAGCTACAAGCCTAAGACCCCCGCCAACTGGACCGACCCTGACCCGAAAACCGTGCAGCAGGCG
>CAZUCH010000013.1:0-17538 GCA_964619045.1 uncultured Planctomycetales bacterium
GTTCGAGCACAAACCCGCCACCGTCAACGTACTCGTCCAAGTCAGAGGCGTCGCTCGGCGCACACCAGTGACCAACGATCTCGCGTAGCCTCTGGCCACGATCCTCCCCGGCGCGCACGAGCGCCGGCAATTCCCCCAACTCCTTGTCCTCTATACGGAAGGCGTAGAAACCCAAGCCCCATCCTCCTCGTCTCCGAGACCGATTCGGCTAACTGGCTAATGGTAGTCGAGCCTGACCGTTCCCGCCAACCCGCGCCGCCTGTGCCACCGCGATTGGCATTCCCCCGTGCCAGCCGGTACAGTGGGGCCACCATGCGGGCCGCGGGTGACCCGCCACCTGTCTCACATCGAAAGACGTCCATGGCCTCGGAACAGAACCGCGAACGCACGCGACCGGCACAAGATCGCCCAAGCGACACCAACAAGACGCCCGAGCCGGCGTCCAACGCCACCGAGGACAACCAGCCGGCCGGCCCGCCCCTGCTCTTCGAAATCTCCTGGGAGGCCTGTTCGCAGGTGGGCGGCATCTACACCGTCCTCCGCAGCAAGGCCCCGGCCATGGTCCGCCGCTGGCAGGAAAACTATTGCCTGATCGGCCCCTACCGCGAGTCCCAGGCCAAGATCGAGCTCGAGCCGCGCCACCCCACCGGAGCCTTCAAGGACGTTATCGAAGCCCTCGAAGGGGTCGGATACCGGCTCTACTTCGGCCGCTGGCTGATCACTGGACGCCCCCAAGTCGTTCTGATCGACCCCAGCTCGGCCCGCCACCGACTGGCTGAGGTCAAGTACTTCCTCTGGAAGGACGCCGGACTCCGCTCGCCCGCCGGCGATTACGAATACGACGAAATCCTCAGCTTCGGCAGCGTGGTGGCCGAGTTCCTGATCTCCCTACAACGGCGTCTGAGCGGCCGTCCGGTGCTGGCCCATTTTCACGAATGGCAAGGGGCGGCGGCCCTGCCGATGCTCCGTCGCCGGCAAGGCCCCGTCGCCACCGTCTTCACCACGCACGCGACGCTTGTCGGGCGCAGCCTGTCCGCCGCGAACGAAGAACTCTACGACCACCTCGACCAGATCAACGCCGGCGCCGTGGCCACCACGCACGGCTTCCACCATCGCCACGCCATGGAGGCGTCGGCGGCCTTGTCGGCGGATGTGTTTACATCGGTCTCTGGGATAACGGCCCTCGAAGCCCAGCACTTCCTCGGCCGCAAGCCGGAGGTGGTGTTGCCCAACGGCCTCAACATCGAACGTTTCGCCGCCCCGCACGAGTTCCAACTCCTGCACCGCACGAACAAACAACTGATCCACGAATTCGTCATGGGGCACTTCTTCCCCAGCTACACGTTCGACCTGGATCGGACGCTGTACGTCTTCACCGCCGGCCGCTACGAGTTCCGCAACAAGGGGCTCGACGTCTTCATCGAGGCGCTTGCCGAGTTGAACCAGCGCATGCGGGCCGAGAACTCGCCGGCGACGATCGTGGCCTTCATCGTGACGCGCGCCCCGTATCGGGCGCTCAACGTCGAAACGCTCAATCGCCAAGCCATGTTCAGCGAGCTGCGCGACACCTGCGAGGCCATCAAGGAGGACATGGGCCGGCGGCTCTTCCACTCGGTCGCCTCGGGGCACATGCCCGCGATTGACGAGCTGCTCGACGAGTACGCAGCCGTCCGTCTCAAGCGCATGATGCACGCTTGGCGGTCCGGCCCCCTGCCCACGATCGTCACGCACGACCTGCTCGATGACGGCAACGACCCCGTGCTGTGTCACCTGCGTCACAGGCGGCTGTTCAATACCGAAGAAGATCGCGTCAAGATCATCTTCCACCCGGAGTTCATGTCGGCGACCAGCCCGCTGCTGGGCATGGACTATGACCAGTTTGTCCGCGGCTGCCACGCGGGCGTCTTCCCCTCCTACTACGAACCATGGGGCTATACGCCGCTGGAATGCGTCGTGCGCGGCATCCCCGCGATCACAAGCGATCTCAGCGGCTTCGGGGACTACGTCATGGAGCATTTCCCGAAGCACGACGCGAACGGCATGTTCGTAGCCCGGCGGCGCGGCTCGAGCTTTCAGGCCGTCGTCGGCCAGATCGCGACTTGGCTGCACGCACTGGCCCACATGAGCCGCCGAGAGCGAATCACCCTGCGAAACAAGCTCGAATCACACGCCGGCCACTTCGACTGGAACTCGCTCGGCCACCACTACGCCTCGGCCCATCGGCTGGCGCTGCTTGCTCATTATCCTGGTCAGGATCTCGTCCCGGCGGATCCGGAGTTCGAGCTGGAGATCAAGAGTTCGCGTGATCCCGCCGCCCGGCGACCGGCCAAGCGTCGATCGGCCACCAAACGCCGCCGCGGGTCCAAGGACGACAAGTAGCCACTGGTCAACCGCCGGCGGCGTTGCTATACTCCTGGGTTAATCGCCTGTCGGACTAGCCGGCCCGCTCTGCGGCCGCGTGGGCGCGGGTGTATACAAGGTGGCGTAGCTCAGTTGGTTTAGAGCGTGGGATTCATAACCCCAAGGTCGGCGGTTCGAGCCCGCCCGCCACCATTCATATAAGCCAAGCCGAGCGCAAGAATTAGCGGACCTGTCCACGTGGGGCAGAGCGGCAAATCGCCTGAAATCGCGCGGACTACGATCCGCGCAACGCTCAGGAGGCCCGCACATGCCCGCGATTCCCCGATACCGAAAACGCACGTTGCCGCAAGGTCAACGCGCCTATGCCACGCTCCGCGACAAGCAAACCGGCAAGCGACGCGACTGCAATCTCGGCCCCTACCTGAAATCAGACCTGGACGCCTTCCTGTTCGATCCGAGGGTGTCTGAACAGGCTCGCCGGTTGAGGCTAACCACGAGCGGTCGGGGAGCCCGGAAGCGCGTGGCCCGACCAAAGCGCCGCCCAGGGAACCAGTACCGCACCGACAGCCTACGCCGAGCAATCGAGCGCGCCTGTTGTCGGCCGGCGTGGACATCTGGACACCCCTGCAACTCCGACACGCGGCCGCAACACGCATCCGCGCCGAGATCAGCCTCGAAGCCGCAAGACCGGACGCGCCTCGAACGGGGATTCGGTTGCTGATTCCCTGCGAAGTTGCGATGACTCCTTGCAAGCCCATTCTGCAGGAACGGATTTGTGCTTACGGTGCGTTCGGAAGTTCGTAGCTCAGCGTGACCGAAGCCGGGCACGCCGGGTACGCTATCTTCACGCGGTGCCCGTGGAAATCAGAGGGGCTCCATTCAACCCGGTCAAACATCGCCTTAACCATTTGGTTGTAGTTGGCCACGTCGGGGGTCGCAACCGGCAGCGGGCCAGAACCCAGATCTTGCAGCGTCTCATGGAGCGGCAGGCGTTTGGAATCGCTCGTACTCACGCGGTGCGGTCCGTAGATGCTCAGATCGCTGTAAAGCGCCATGCTGGGCGGTATCGCGAACGTAAAGCTGTTGTGTACGAAGAGATCGAAGATCAGCAGCTCGGCCGGCAGATCGCAGATGACCTGGTGTATCCCCATCGTGTCGGATGGAGAACGGTAGAGAGGCAGGCAACGCTGAATCGTGCCCGTAACACAAGTAAGGGCGCTGGTGTTTCCAACCGGGCCCTCGGGCAGTTCGAAGTTGATGCCGGTCGTAGCCGCGACGCGACGCAGTTGCGGCAGGGGACGCGAGCAGAAATCCAGCATCAGGGGGGCGTTGTCATCACCGTCACTTCTTGGGTCAATTGGCTCGGGAGCGGGCGGGCACATTGAGTTGCCGTCGTCGCTGTGTGCTCGTCTGGCGGCCATGGTCCAGGTTACATCCGGGCGCAGTCGGCGAAAGGCGATCACTGCGCTCAGCGACAGAAAGTCCACCAGGCCAGGTTCGCTGCCGGGACCGATAACTCCGACTTTGAGCATGACTCGTGCCTGGACACCCCACACGTAGCTTCCGCCCTGGAAGAGCAGCTTGCGGTGGTACTCGTCGCGTTGCTGCCGCCCGCTATCACTGAGGACGCTGCCCATCATCTCGAGAGTTGCACGGTCCCCGGAGTGGAGTCTGACGAGTTCGTCGAAGTCATAGACGGCCTCGCGAGCCGTTCTGAGGAGTTCGCTGCACGCGCCGGCGTTCTCCATTTTGCGCAGGAAGATTGAGACCCCGCTGGATCCTGGAATCTGCTGTATCGCTTTCGCCGGATCCTCGCTCTGAATCAGCTTGGCAACCTTCCAGGCCAGGTTCTTGTTCAGGCCGCAGGCACGCGTCAACTCCTGGGCATCCTGCGGGTCAACACCGACGTCGCTGATCAGCTCGGAGAACGCCCCACGTAGGGAGCGAATCACGCCGCGAGCGTGCTCGGGAAAGGGCGTTCTGGGCGGGTCCTCCTTGGTTACCGACATACCATCCTCTGCTTGTTCCCTGTTCTCGAAGCTGACTTCATTCTACCGCGGATGCGGGGGCCGTGCCAGTGTGATTTGTGCGATTTTTTTTACGATTGTTCGCTAAGGTAGTTGCACGAGTAGTCGCAAATGAATAAGGTGAGGTTGGAAGACGCGCTCGTTGCGCGTTGAGAGCAACACACAGTGCAGAGGAGGATGAGGAATGAATCTGCGACGATCTTTGGTGATTGGGCTAGTGGCGATTGCGGTCGGATCCGCCAGTGCTGCGGTTATACCGATTGGTGAGTTTGCCGGTGATATGTTTGAGGGCTTTGAGGCGATCGGTTCGCCCGGAGGGTACCCAGGCCCACTCGACATCTTCGGCGGCCAGGCCGCGATGGACGATGATCTCGCCCACACGGTCATGATCGCCTACAGCCTCTACAGCGGCATCTCCGGGGAGTACGTCTATCCCTACAACGGGAACCTGATGGGCGGCCTGCCTACCGGGTGGGGTTTCATCGAGTTCGACACTCCGGTCGTGGACTTTGGCGGGTACATCGGTACCGCCGACAATTTGACGGGCACGACATTCACGTTCAAGGACGACACCGGCGCGGTCATTGACGCCATTCCGGTCGTTCTCCCGCTCGCTGAGTGGACGTGGTGTGGCTGGCACAGCGACACGCCGATCGCGCGAATCGAGATCCTCGGCAACGTGAGCCCCGGTCTGGGCCTGACGTTCGATGACCTACGCGCCAATGTGCCCGAGCCGGCTTCTCTGAGCTTGCTGCTGATCGGCGTGGGGCTCGTATTGCGTCGCCGCTAGGCGATTCGAGCTCCAGAAAGGAGATTACCGATGCGCAAGCTACTTGCTTCTGCACTGGTCGCTGCCTGCGCGGCGACAGTCGCCCACGCGTCTGTGGCCTATGCCCCGAACGCGCTGGCGCGGCCGTATCCGTTTTCCGGTCCCGACGAGCTGGTCCGGTTCGACACGAATGACCCGGCCGGCTACGAGATTGTCGGCTCAATGGGGGTGGACAACATCGGCTTCGGCGGAATGGACTTCGATGCTGCCGGCAACCTGTGGGCCTACGCGTCGCTTTTCAAGAACACCGGTGGTGCCGCGAGCGGCCTCTATTCTGTTGACGCGAATACGGGACAGGCCACGCTGGTGGGAGACAGCTACCAGCCGCTCGACGACCTGGCGTACAACCCGGTTGACGGGAACATGTACGGCATTCGTTCTCAGGGTGCGGACATGCGCCTGTACAGCATAGACCTGGGGACGGGCGCAACGGCCCACGTCGGCAATTTCACCGGCATGTCGTTGCCGCCGCGCGCTATAGGCTTCGCGATCGACTCGGATGGCAACTTCTACATCCACGACAACTACGTAGACAAGATCTACAAGAGTAGTGGGATGGCGATGACGGAGCTGTACTCGTTGCCGCAGGACACGGGCTACTCGCAGGGCATGACAATCGACTGGTCACGCGACGACATGGGCTACCATGCCGCCGTTGGTCAGGGCGTGTACCCTGATTACTTCAGCCAGATCAATACGTTCACGACTGATGGAGCCAACTATGTGTTGGGGCCGAACTTCGGCCCGAACGAGTACTTCGAGGGAGATCCATACGGTTATCCGCTAGTCCAGCCAGGCGATATCGCCATTGCGCCGGTTCCCGAGCCGGCATCGCTGCTCCTCATATCGGCCTTGGCGCTGTTCCGCAGGCGCTAGTCCGGATCGCGAGGGGTGCCGGGGCAAGGCGTCTCCGGCATCCCTCGCCTGGCTTCACGCGGGGCGCATCACTTCTCGTTCTGCCGCGCGTGGATCGCCGTCGTTGAAGACGGCGATGTGCCTCGTAAGATGGCGGACAAGCGAGTCGTGATGAGGCGGCTGGATGAGATTGTCGCCAACTGCTGCTCGACGGTGCTCGCGGCCGGCTCGACGACGTCACTCTACCGCGGCTGTGCGGCCCCGCCATCGGTGTGTTCTGGAGTATCGCACGTTGAGGAGGCCGAGTAACTCCGTGCCATGTCTTCCAGAACGGGCAGTACACGTCGAGTCTTCACCCACGCAGCGTGTACCTGTCCGTCCATCGAACCGGGTTAACTCCTCAGCCGTAGACTCCGCTAACCACGCTCCCGTCCAGCATCCTACCAAGGCCACCTGCCGCGCTCAGACGGAGAGCACGTTCCGCTTGTGAGAAATGCGGGCTAGCCGCCGAAGAACTGCCGGATCATTTGGGAGCCGTTCTCCCAGAAGATCAGGGCGACACCCATGAGGCTGCCGCCTGCAATGACGCCGGCTGCGATGGGGAAGGTGTAGTCCGCGGATGCCTTGGCCCATCGTTTCTCGACGATGAGGCCGGCGACGGCTCCCATGAAGAACAGGACGCTGTAGTACCAATGGAAGGTCCAGGCCATGCCGAGGCCGGCGGCCGACGGGATGTACTGCCGGTACTTGGGCAGGAGTTTCTCGAGTGTCGGCAGAACGATGCCGACCAGTCCGCCGCAGATGATGCACCAGACCTTGATCGTGCCGAGCGTCCCCAGGCCCTGGCCGAGCAGCTTAGCGACCGCGGCCCAAGTCAGGGCGGACGGAGCTGGGAACTGGTCTGAGCCAAGAACGTCGGCCGTGGGCACCATGGCGTTGAACGCCAGCACGGTGACAACGGTGCCGATGAATATGCCGGAGAACTGGGCGATGAATTGCTTGCGCGGGTTGGCCCCGAGCAGGTAGCCGCTCTTGAGGTCGATCAGCAGGTCGCTGGCTGAATGAGCGGCTCCGCCCGTGATGCAGGCGCCCATCAAGTTGGGGGTGATCTGCCCCGGCCGCAACGCCCCGAACATCAGTTGGGTGATCTTGCCCATCGCTCCGAGTGGCGTCATGTCGGTTTCGCCGCATACGCGACATGCTACAAGTGCCAATGCGAAGGACAACACGACGGCGAGAACGGTCAGCCAGTAGGGCATCCCGAAGGCCGTGTCAGCCAGGTAGGCCAGGCCGACCGTCCCGATGATCTGGCCGCCGATAAACCAGGAGATGGGCGTTTCGATTCGTGACATGCCCTCGTCACGGCCGGTGGCTCGGGGTTTGAAGATGCGGCCGAGAGCGGCGAATGCTCTGAAGGCGGAGCGCCACTGGAAGGCGAATGACAACAACCCCGATGTCACCATGCATGCCGCTCCGCCCCATAGCGTCCACTTGACGATCTCGCCAAACCCCGTCCCGGTCTCGACGCCGCTGGCCTGTAGCGCCGGCACGAAGATCATCCAGCAGGTGACGCCCCCAATGAGCATGCTCGTGCAGACGCGGATGCCGGTGATCGCGCCGGCGGCGATGAAGATCGAGTCCCAGGAAAACACCACCGTGCGGCTGATCCATGTGGGGCCGAGCAGCGCGCTGCTGACCAGGCCCAGTAGGTGGTTGAGTTCGAGCGTGGCCAGGCGATCGCTGATAACGTGCAACCCCTCGTTCCAGAATTTCACGATTGCGGCCAGCACTCCGGCGATGCCCAGGGCCTTGGCGGATCGTAAGCCACTGCCGCCGGTTGTGTGCAGCGCGCGAAGCGTTTCGGCAGCGGCGATGCCACTGGGGAAGCGCAGTTGCTCGATGTTGATCATCTGGCGCTTCATGGGGATCGCCATCGTGACTCCCAGGACTGCCAGGAAGAAGACCCAGGCCATCAGCGTTGGCCAGGGGATGGACGTTCCGGTTACGAGGATGTAGGCCGCGATGGCCGATACCAGTGTGCCGCCCGTGGAAAAGCCCGCCGAGCTGGCGCAGGACTGCATGCAGTTATTCTCGAGAATCGTCATCGGCGTCTTGGCCAGCCTGACCTTGAGGAGCGTGGTCCATAGGGCGTACGAGAGGATGCAGGCTGTGATCGCGACGCCGAAGCCCCAGCCGGCTTTCAGGCCGATATAGATGTTGGTGAGCGAGAGAACGGCCCCCAGTAATGACCCCATGATCACAGCGCGCCAGGTGAGCTGTTTCATGCTGTCGCCGCGCCCCGTGTAGCATTGCTCGAACCACTGTCGCTCGATCTCCTCGGGCGTGCCCTTGAACCCGGCCAGCGGTAGCCTGTAGTCGGTGCTTCGGTCGTGTATGGCGTCCGCCAGACCATCGCTGGGTGGTGGTGGTGTCGGTGTGTGTTCGGACATGTGGCTACTCTCCTCGCGTGCCGGCTGCCGACTGGCTTAGGTCAGCGCCGGCGGAGCCGAATAGCAGACTACGCGGGCCGAGCGCGCAGGTCCAACGGCGCGGTTGCGAACGACAAACGCGGCCGTCGGGGCGATTGGCGGGTTGACGCGACGGCGACGGGGATTACGAGACGCACGCAACGCGGCCGGGCAGTGTACTTGAGCGACGCTTCCCGGCAAACCACAGCGCGTGCGCAGCGGCAAGTGTACCTGATCCTCCACTGGATCGTAGCACTGCCACCCGAGGCCACCGCCAATGCCGGCGGACGCGCCATGCTCTCGGGCATGATGAGTCCGCCCGGCCCGTCCACGTGCCGTGGCGCGGCCCTTCCGCTCTCCGTGCGGCTTCGTCGTCGGCCTGCTGCTGGCTTTGCGCGAAGGCCACAGACCCGGTGCTTACCGAAAGAGCTTGCACATACCGCGTCTAGTGGCCCGAGAACGTCGGTCAACACGAGACTTGCATTCTCTGCAAGATGTGTCGTGATACCCTTGAAACTGAGAGTTTCCGCAGCTATTGGCAGCGTGGATATGAGCGATTCATAACCCCAAGGTCGGCGGTTCGAGCCCGCCCGCCACCATTCACATAAGCCAAGCCGATCGCAAGACTTAGCGAACCTGCCCAGGTCGAGCGCGTCACGCAGTTCCCGCAACGTCGCGTCGGTAGTCACAATCCCCCCTTCCTCTCTCTCGCTCAGTACGAGAGGTATGCTCGGCCCTCTTCGTCCTCGGCGTCGGAGTTGGGGGCGATGCGGCCGGTTTGGCAGTCGTAGAGCCAGCCGGCGCCGGGGGCATCGGGCAAATAGCACAGCTCGGTCGCACCCGCCACCACGCACAGCCCCGCTTGACCGCCGTGCGGCTCGACCGGGCAGGGAGGTATGCCGTCTCGCAAGTATGGTCCGAATGGGTGCTCCACGCCGTACACCTGCGAAACCAGCCCGTCGGCGTCGGTGAATAGCGTCAGTTGGGCGAGCACGGCCGCCGCACTGTTGGCGTCGTGCTCTCCATCGCTCGCCATGCCGGGGTACAGGCCGTGATCCTGGTGGTAGAGTTCAATCGCCACGCGCATGACCTTCAAGGAGGTCCGCAGTCGGGCTTGGTCGGACGGAGTCTCGGCGGCCTGGCCCAAGCGCGGGATCGTCAGAGCCGCGACGACCCCGATGATCACGATAGCGATGACGATCTCGATTACGCTTACGGCACGCTGTCTGTACATGGGCTCAGGCTCCGTTCAGGTCGGCCAGACGCGTGCTGACCAGCGTGGCACGCCCCATATCGCTCTGATCGGCTGGCTGGCGGACAACGCCGACATCGTCCATGCCCGCAGTCCAGTTGAGGTGCCCAAACCGGGCCCGAAACTCATTCGGCTGGCGGGCCATGTAGTCCCGCAGAGTCGCAATGAACAGGCTGGTCAGTTCGGCGTCGGTCGCTTTGCCAGAGCCGTCCTCCAAGACGCTGAAAGCCTGCTCGATGCCGTAAGCCGCGCGATAGGGGCGATCGGTCGTCAGGGCATCAAAGGTGTCGACGACGTGGATGATCCGGGCTGCCAACGGGATCTCGTGGCCCGCGAGACCGCAGGGATAACCCGAGCCGTCGTGGCTTTCGTGGTGGAACCGAACTGCGTCAAGCATCGAATCAAAGCGTGCCATCGGTTTGAGCACGTCATAGCCGATCTGCGAGTGGCCTTTCATCAACTCGAACTCGGCAGTCGTGAGTGGGCCGGGCTTGTTCAGGATCTGCCCGGGAATCCCGATCTTGCCGATGTCGTGCAACAATGCCGACCACTCCACGGCCTGCAACTGGGCCTTCGGCAACCCGAGTGCCTCCCCGACCATGCGAGCGAAGCTGCCCACACGCTCGGAATGGTCCGACGTGTAGTCGTCCTTCGCGTCGATGGCGTTAACCAATGTGCAGACGGTCTCAACCGCGAAGCGTTGCAGGTTGCGTACCATCTGCGTGTTGTGGAGCACCTGAGCCCCCAACGCCAGCGCCGATTCGGCCGCGAGTATGTCATTGGCATCGAATGCCGGTTGGTGGCTGTTGCGTATGGCGACCACGACCGCCGGCTCCTCGTCGCCGCATACCAGCGTGCCAAGCAGTGTTGAAGCACCATCGAGCTTCATTGCCTCCTGCACGGCCAGTGCCCGGCCGCTGTCCCGCACGGCCTCGACCTGGGCCGCGAGCACATCGCGCACGTGCTCTGGCCGGGGACCGTTTCCGTCGCCACCAGGAACAGCGACACGCAGACAGCACCCGCCGCGGTCGATGAACACCGAATCCGCCCCCAGCACGGCGGCGAAGCGCCGCAGGAGCGAATCCTCGATCACGTCCGGCTCGGTCAGGTTCGATATGTGCTCGGTGAGTTCGAAGACCAGCCCGAGTTGTTCGTGGCAACGAAAGACCTCGTGCTGGAGCACGTCCTTCTCCCATTGCACGTGCTCCAGGTAGTCTTCCGGTGCAAAGCCGGCAGGCAGGAACGGTCCGCGCTTAGCTTCGCGGCCGGGTTGTACGCTAGTACAGTCCATTACTTCTCACAGACGAGCACGGCGTCAGCCGGCCGAAGCGGGCGCACGCCCGGCGATCGGCGCAGCACCACACCGTAGTTGATATCGCGTGCCCAGCGGTCAAGCTTCGCCCCGACGGCCAGGAACGGCTCGATGCTGGCCACGGGCAGGGAATCTGGGACGTTTATTGATAACCCCTCCCGATAATGCCCGATTGTTGCCTCGCCCGTCAACGGGGTTCGCGACCTGAGGCCGTGTTGTCGCTCCACGCTGAGGGTGAGTTCCGACGCACCGTGAAGAGCCGCGGGTCTCAACCCGCGCGGCGTAACGCCGCGCGGACTGAAGCCTGCGGCTCTTCCTTATTCACCGCGACAATGCGGTTTCAAGCTGACCTTGCCAAGGTTGGCGGCGGCCTACGTGCCTTCGGACGACGACGACAGGTACTCGACCTGGGCGCGTGTCAGGCGGTCGATCTTGATGCCCATCGCGTTCAGCTTCAGCTTCGCGACCTGATCCTCGATCGCGTGGGGGACATCGTGGACGCTGACCGCCAGATTGCGGCCCTTCTTGGCAATCCACTCGGCGGCCAGAGCCTGGGTCGCGAAACTCATATCCATGACGCTGGCCGGGTGGCCCGTCGCGGCGCTGAGATTCACCAGGCGGCCGTCCGCAAGCAGGTGAATGCTCTTGCGGCTGCTGATCTGGTACTCGGTCACCATCGGGCGGACTTCCTTGATGACCTTCTTGGAAAGCTTCTTGAGGGCGGGGATGTCGATTTCGACGTCGAAGTGGCCGCTGTTGCAGACCACGGCGCCGTCCTTCATCTTGCGGAAGTGCTCGGCCCGCAGCACGTGCTTGTTGCCGGTGACGGTCACGAAGACCTCGCCGATCGCGGCGGCCTCCGACATTGGTCGCACGTCGAAGCCGTCCATGACAGCCTCAAGAGCCTTGAGGGGATCAATCTCGGTGACGGTGACGATCGCACCGGCCCCGCGAGCCCGCATGGCCACGCCGCGGCCGCACCAGCCGTACCCGACCACGACCAGGTGCTTGCCGGCCAGTAGCAGGTCGGTTGCTCGCAGGATGCCGTCGAGCGTGCTCTGGCCGGTGCCGTAGCGGTTGTCGAAGAGGTGCTTGGTGGTGGCGTCATTGACGGCGATTACCGGGAACCTAAGCTTCCCGTCCTTGGCCATGGCCCGCAGACGGATGACGCCGGTGGTTGTTTCTTCCATGCTGGCGATGATATCGGCGGCGGCGGCTTGGCGCTTGTTGTGCAGCACGTTGACCAGGTCGGCGCCATCATCCATCGTGATTTGAGGCTTGATGCCTATAACCGAGTCGAGGTGGTCATAGAAAACCTTGACGCTCTCGGCCCGGCGTGCGAACACGGAAATGCCGAAGTCCTTCACGAGGCTGGCGGCGGTGTGGTCCTGGGTGCTGAGCGGATTCGAGGCACACAGAGCGACCTGAGCGCCGCCGGCGGCGAGCGTCCGCATCAGATTGGCGGTTTCGGAGGTCACGTGCATGCAGCAGCCCAGCCGCAGCCCCTTGAGCGGCTTCTGCTTGGCAAATCGCTCGCGGATCAGGGCCAACACGGGCATGTCCCGATCAGCCCACAGTATCTTCTTCTTCCCTTCCTTGGCCAGTTTGAGGTCGGTTACGTCACGGCGTGTTCTAGCCATCGATTACGCTCCTTCGAGGATGGGGCACGGCTCTGGGCCGGCGATGAATCCGACGGTGTGGCAGCCAGGAAACACAGCCCCGGCGGCTTGCCGGCAGGATTCGCTTGTGGTGTCCAAGCCCCTACACGGGGCGGCAGCGGCGGGGTCTGAGGCCGAGCCGAGCCTAACGAGCCGGGCACCATAACACGCCGGCCGGGATCCGACAACCACCCGCCCAAACCTCCTGAAGGCCCAAGATTGGGTCCAGCAATAGCTATCGAGGGCACTTCAACTGGCCCGGATAATGTGTTATCATTGGCGGGCTATGAAATTGGTGTGTCTCGCAACGGCGTGTTGCGGGGTGTCGGTGACGGTACGGAATCGTACAAGTCAGAGATCGAATGGCAAGGAAGAGCGAAACCACCAGCGAGCCGGTCGACCCCGTTGCATTCACCGAAGCGGACAAGACCCGTGCCCGGCAGTGGTTCAAGAAATCCAGCGACTGCCGCGACCGTCACGACTACGACTACGCCATCGAGTCCGCCATCACGGGCCTGAAGTACTGGCCGGAGGCGGTCGAGGAAGGGCACATGCCGCTGCGCTCGGTAGCGCTGCAGCGCGCCCAGATCGGCGGCAAGAAGCCGGGAATGATGGGGGGCCTCAAGTACCCCATGACCGGCAAGGACGCCAAGAAATGCATGCTCAACGCCGAGCGGCTCTTGAGCAAGGATCCGCACAACGCCACTTATGCTGAAGGGTTGCTCAAGAACGCCTGCAAGGCCGGCTATCTCGACACGGTCAAGTGGGTGGCCGATGTGGTCATGGACGCGCTCAAGCGCGACAAGAAGCCCAATGTTGGTCGTTACAAGACGTACCGCGAAACGCTGATCGAAGCCGCTCGTCTGGCCGACGGGCGAGACGCCGGCCCGCTCGAGACGTGGCTGTTGGACAAGGCCCTGCAATCGTTGGAGTACGTCATTGCCCGCAATCCGAGTGATGAGGATCTCAGGAACGAAGTGCGCGATTTGGCCGGTCGCTTGACAATAGCGCGCGGCAAGTACGACGAAGCCGACGATTTCCGCGACTCGCTCCAGGACGCCGATGAGCAAAGGCTTCTGCACGACGCCGGCCGTCTGCGTCAGGGCGAAGACTCGTTGCAGGCGCTGATCGATGCCGCTCGGAAGGAATGGGAGGCCAGCCCGGAGGCTCCCGCGACCATCACCGCCTATGTGGAAGCACTGCTGAAGGATGAAAGCAAGGCCCGCGAGGACCAGGCGGTCGAGATCCTACTGCAGGTATCGAAGTCAACTGACAATTACAATCTCAAGTTGCGAGCCGACGATATCCGACTGCGCCGGATGGCCCGGGAGGCGCGTAAGCTGCTGGCGCGTGCCAAGGAGACCAAGTCATCGGATGACAAGCAGCAATACCGGCTCGCGGCCATGGAGCTGCGCCAGGTGACTCTGGACACGTTCAGGGAGCGTGTGAGTCAGTACCCAACCGACCTGCGGCTGAAATACAAGCTGGGCACGGCGCTGTTCGAGTCGGGCCTGTACGACGAGGCGATCCCGATGTTGCAGGCGGCAACCAACGACCCCCGCAGCCGAAACCGCTGTCAGATGCTCATCGGACGGGCCTTCATGGAGAAGAACAACCCCACGCAGGCCGCCGAGGTTCTCAAGGACGCCATCGACAGCTATGAACTAACCAACGAGTTCAGCAAGGAACTGCTGTACTGGCTCGCACGAGCATACGAGGCCGACGGAAAGACCGAGGACGCCAAGGTGGCCTACGGTAAGCTCCTGCGGCAAGACTACAATTTCATGGACGGCGACGCGAGAAAACGACTGGAGGGCCTGAAGTAGTCGCCGCCCCCAATGCTAGAACAGGCCCCAGGGAGAACAAGTGGCTCATTCGCTTTCATCGAAGAAACGCATTAGGCAGAACATCAAGCTGCGGGCGCTCAACCGCACGCGGCGCAGCACGCTGCGCTCCAAGGTACGCAAGTGCCACGACATGTTCCTGCACGGGAACATCGAGGATACCGAGCGCACGTTGCGCGACACCTTCAAGCTGTTGGACCGCGAGGCCAGCCGCAAGCTGCTCCACCCCAACACGGCCGCGCGCCGCAAGAGCCGCCTCGCACGCCGGTTGAATGCGCTCAAGCAGAAGGCCGCCGGCTAGCCCGCTGGCCGATCTGAGCCCGCGGGAACCACATGCGCGCCCCGCCCACTGCCGGGCGCGGCTTGTGGTCTTGCCGGGCACGGTTCCGCGGCGCGTGCGCGGGCGGATCCGCGGCACGCACTTTTCGCGCCCGCTGCGTGAGTCATCCAAGCATCTGGCGCCGATGACGAGGTGGCCGGTTCTTTCGCGACGGTGCCCGCAGTGATCAACGCAATCCACGTTACACACGAAGCCGTGCACAAGGTGGGCGGCATCGGCACCGTCCTGGAAGGCCTGATCAACAGCCGACCCTATCGCGACGGCGTCGGCCGCACCATATTGGTCTGCCCGCTGTTCTACCCCGAGGACAGCGCGCGGCTCGGTCCCACCGGCGAGATCGAGTACTCTTCACTCGATCAAGTCCACACCGGCCCCCATGCCGAGGCCCTACGGCTCGTCGAGCGAGAGTTCGGCGTGCATATCGTGTACGGGCAGCGCCTGGTGGTCGATGAGCCCTCTGCCCGGCAGATACGCTGCGAAGTGCTGCTAGTCGATCTGCGGGGGATCAACCCGGATCCCGTCAACGCCCTCAAGGGCCGTTTGTGGGAGCATTACGGCCTCCGCTCCGACCAGTACGAGCACATCTGGGAGTATGAGCAGTACGTCGAGCTGGCGCCGGCGGCGATCGCGGCCCTCGAGGCCCTCGATCTGGCCGCGCCTGACGCACCGGCGGTCGTGTTCGCCCACGAGTTCATGGGCGTGCCACTGGCCCTGGCGGCTCAATGCATGCACCCCCACCGCTATCGTACTCTGTTCTACGCGCATGAAGTCGCGCCGGTACGCCGGATCGTCGAGCACCACCCGGGCCACGACGTGATGTTCTACAACGCCTTGGCCGCCGCCCAGAGAGACGACCTCTACCTCGAGCAGGTCTTCGGCCCGCAGCACGACTACCACAAACATGCCGTCGTCGAGGCCGCACGCTTCTGCGACGGATTACTGGCCGTCGGACCCCACGTGCGCGACGAGCTGCTGTTCATGGGCCCCGAGTTCGACGGGGCCGATATCGGATTGGCCTACAACGGCGTGCCGTTCGGCGAAATCACGCTCAAACAACGACACGCCAGCCGGGAACGCATCCGCGATTATTGCGAGAACCTCCTCGGCCGGCGTCCCGACCTGCTCTTTACCCGCGTGACCCGCCTGGCGCCCAGCAAGGCTATGTGGCGCGACATCGATGTGCTGGCGGCGCTCGACACCCAGCTCGGCCAACGCGGTCTGAGCGCCGTCATGCTCGTCCTGGCAACCGAATTGCCTCGCCGACCGGTGGAAGACATCCTGCGCATGGAGCGCGAGTGGAACTGGCCGCTGACACATCGCGTGGGGCACCCCGACCTGACCGACCGCGAGGCCCTCTTCCACGAGTACGTACAGGCCTTCAACGCCCGCGCCGAGAACATCACGATTATCTTCATCAACCAGTTCGGGCTCGACCGGCAGCGCTGCGGCCTGCGCGTGCCGAAGGATGTCGAGCCCCTGGATATCCGCCGAGCCACGGATGTCGAGTTCGGTCTCAGTCTCTACGAGCCGTTCGGAATCTCGCCCCTCGAGCCGCTGACATATGGGGGCATCTGCCTGGTTAGCACGTCCTGCGGTTGCGCCGGCGCTCTGCGGCACGCCACCCGAGGCCGACGCAGCAACAACGTCGTGTTCGCCAACTACATCGACCTGATCAGGCGACCCCGCACGCTCGCGGACTCGTTGGCGATCGGCGACGAAGAACGGCGTTACGTCGAATGCAAGTTGGCCGAGCAATTGGCCGAGCAGATACTTAAGCGCTTACCCGCCAGCGTCGCGGAGGAGGAACGGCTAATTCGCACCGGCTATGAGTTGGCGCGCAAGATGAGTTGGGACGTGGTGGCCGAGAGGTATGTCTTCCCGAGCATTCGTCGAGCCTGCGCGCGTCGCCGCACCTTGGGCTTGGCCTAGGATCGCTTGGTCGGCCGGTTGCAGACCCGTCCCCCGGGGGAGAGGGCGGCCGGTGCGGCAAGCCGCACACCGCCCATTCGAGGCCCGCGCGTCGGGCCTATGCGTACACATCCAGGGCGCCCGATCTGAAACCGCTCACCGATGAGGCAACGTGGACGTTGCCGGTGTTGTCGAGCACCGCGGCGAATTGCCGCGCAGACTCACTGAGCCGTCTTAGATCCGCCGACATAGCGTGTGGTGTTTGCCTGGCACTCTGCCGACGCACTGTCGCCTTGGCGACATCCTCGACGACACGCTGCTGGGGGCGCGGATTCACCGGCTGCGCATGTGGTGTGGGTGCAGCCGAGACCGCGTGTACTGTTGAATCCTGGCCAACCATAGCAACTCTCCAGACCGGCGATCGGTCGTTGGAGGCTGCGCGTCCCTGGAAAAGGCATGTCCAGGGGCAAGTATTCGATTCGTCGGAGGCAGAGTCAAACGCAATTCGGCCGGCAGCCCGCGGCGGCGGCGTCCGCTAATCCCGCCGCCCCTGTTTCCTCCACGCGCCGTGCGGGTTATCCTGTTCGGTTGCGAGCAGCGATGGGTTGCCATCATGACCCGTGAGCCGTCCCGGTGAGCGTCCAGCCAGCCAACCGGCGGTCTCGACGGAGAGCCATATGCAGG